>CALGCU010000203.1 GCA_937886455.1 uncultured Bacteroidales bacterium
ACAAACCAAGCAAAAAATCGCTAGTTCGTTAGGCTAATTATTCTTTCTGAGCGCTCGTTGTTTTGTTACGAGCGCAATAGTTGTTAATCGGGAGAAATGGGAGTTATTTTAATAACCCTATATTCTGCGTTCCGTTTGCACTTTGCACTATCTTTATAGAAGATTCTTGAATGAATCAAGCGAAGAAGTTCGAGCGGGCTGCGGTTCGGAAATATCAAAAATTAAGTGAACTTATTTTTGCTATTTCTCTCACCTTGCACTATCTTTGCAAAAGAGAGATATAATAGTTAATCCACAGTATAATTACCTAATAACGAGCAAATTAATAAAATTCTATGAGTTTCGTACACCTACACGTTCACACTCACTATTCCATTCTTGACGGAATGTCTAAGATATCAGCCTTAGTCGACAAATGTTTACAAAACAACATGCCGGCTATAGCCATTACCGACCATGGCTCCATGTTTGGGATCAAAGAATTTTTGGACTATGTGGACAAGAAAAATGGTGGATACAAGGGAGAAATCAAAAAACTTAAAGAAACTTTAAAGGAAAAGAGTAAAGAAGAGGCTACTCCTGAACAAGAAGAAGAGGTGAAACAATTGACTCAACAAATTGAGGAGTTGCAACAAAAATGTTTCAAGCCTATTGTGGGTGTTGAGGCGTATTGTGCGCGTAGATCACTGACTAAGAAAGAGTTGAAGGAAGATGGTAGTGGGTGGCACCTTGTTTTGCTTGCAAAGAATAAGAAAGGATATCAAAACCTCTGTAAACTTGTTTCTAAATCATGGATCGACGGCTATTATTATCGTCCTCGTATTGATAAAGAATTGCTTGAACAATACCACGAAGGTTTGATTGTATCGTCGGCATGTCTGGGAGGGGAAGTTCCTCAAAAAATCATGCAAGGTAACATTGAAGGTGCAGAGGAAGCTATTATGTGGTTTAAGAACATTTGGGGGGATGATTTTTATTTGGAGGTACAACGCCACGAAACAAATAACCCTGATGCAGACCAGACTACCTATGAGAAACAAAAGGAAGTAAACAATGTGATTTTTCAATTGGCTGAAAAGACCAACACCAAGGTGATAGCGACGAATGACGTCCATTTTGTGGAAGAGGAACATGCTGAAGCACACGACCACTTGATTTGCTTGAGCACATCTGCCGAATTGCACGATTCCAAACGCATGCGCTACACCAAACAAGAATGGCTTAAAACACCCGAACAGATGGCTGAGATATTCTCCGACCATCCGGAGATACTCACCAACACACTGGAAATCGCTCAGAAAGTGGAAGTGTATAGTATAGACTCCCCTCCCCTCATGCCTAAATTTGATATCCCTGCTGAATTTGGAACAGAGGAAGAATATCGACAAAAATACACAGAACAACAACTTTTTGACGAGTTTACACAAGACGAAAAAGGGAATGTTGTGCTCTCACAAGAAAAAGCCGAAAAGAAGGTAGAAACATTGGGAGGATATGACAAACTATACCGCATCAAGCTTGAAGCGGATTATCTTGCCAAATTAGCATGGGAAGGGGCAGCAAAACGATATGGAGAGATAACAGAGGAGATACGTGAACGTATTAACTTTGAGCTCTATATCATGAAGACAATGGGTTTTCCTGGCTACTTCCTGATTGTGCAAGATTTCATCCAAGCTGCACGCAACATGGGAGTGTCAGTAGGACCCGGACGTGGCTCGGCTGCGGGTTCTGTGGTGGCATATTGTCTAAAAATCACAGACATCAATCCTCTGGAATATGACCTTCTGTTTGAACGTTTCTTAAACCCAGACCGTATCTCACTTCCCGATATTGATATTGATTTTGATGACGACGGAAGAGCCTCTGTATTACAATGGGTAACCGAGAAATATGGTAAGGAAAAGGTGGCTCATATCATTACCTATGGAACCATGGCTACCAAGTCATCTATCAAAGATGTTGGCCGAGTGCAAGGTGTGCCCTTGAAAGACGTGATAGACCTCACTAAGATGGTACCCGACAAGTTTGGTGAGAAAGAGATGGACAAAGCCACACAAAAGATACCCAAAGTTAACCTTACCAATTGTTTCAAGTATGTACCGGAATTGCGCGAGAAACGTTTTTCTACAGACAAAAGCATTTCAGACACACTGAAGTATGCCGAAATGCTGGAAGGCACTGTGCGCCAAACCGGAGTTCATGCATGCGGTGTGATTATTGGAGCTGATGACCTGACTAACTTTGCACCACTAAGCACAGCCAAAGAAAAAGGCACTAATGAAGACTTACTAGTGACACAGTATGAGGGTTCTGTAATTGAATCAGTCGGGCTCATTAAAATGGACTTCTTGGGATTGAAAACGCTCTCCATCATCAAAGAAGCACTCTCTAACATACGCAAATCAAGAAATGAGGAGCTGGACATTGACTCTATTCACAAAGATGATACACTGACATATCAACTCTTTGGAGAAGGGAAAACCATTGGAACATTCCAATTTGAATCCCCTGGAATGCAAAAGCACTTAAAAGAGCTCAAGCCTACTACTTTTGAAGACCTCATTGCCATGAATGCCCTCTATCGACCGGGCCCAATGGACTATATTCCACAATTTATCGCCCGGAAACATGGTAGAGAGCCTATTGAGTATGACATTCCTGATATGGAAGTGTATTTGAAAGACACGTATGGCATCACGGTTTATCAAGAACAGGTCATGTTGCTTTCAAGACTCTTGGCCGACTTCACCAGAGGGGAGTCGGACAACCTGCGTAAAGCGATGGGTAAGAAACTACGTGACAAACTAGACCAAATGAAGCCTGACTTCATATCCAGAGGTTCTGCAAAAGGTCATGACCCCAAAATATTAGACAAGATATGGAAAGACTGGGAAAAATTTGCTTCCTATGCCTTCAATAAATCACACGCCACTTGCTATTCATGGGTAGCTTACCAAACAGCCTATTTGAAAGCACACTACCCTGCCGAGTTTATGGCAGCCAACTTGACTCGCAACAAGGATGACATCACTGAAGTGAGCAAGTTTATGAACGAATGTAGCAAGATGGGTATAAAGGTGCTTGAACCCGATGTAAATGAGAGTGAACTCAACTTCACTGTTAATAAACACGGCAATATCCGATTTGGATTAGGCGGAATAAAAGGTGTGGGAGAAGGTGCTGTAGAAGCCATAGTAAAAGAACGTGAACAAAACGGTAGGTACACAGATATCTATAACTTTGTAGAGCGCGTCAATCTATCAACTTGCAACAGAAAAACGATAGAAAACCTCGTACTCGCGGGAGCATTCGATTGCTTTGATAACTTTGAAAGAGAACAAATGTTTGAAGTCAATGCAAAAGAAGAGAGCGTATTAGAACTGCTGATAAGATATGGTAACAGATATCAACAAGACCAAAGCATGCAGCAGAACACACTCTTCGGTGATATAGGGATGGGTGCGGTTATTTCTAAACCAGAGTTGCCTAAGGTGGAGAAATGGTCAATGATAGAGCGGCTCAACAAAGAGAAAGATTGCATAGGCATGTACATATCTTCTCACCCCTTAGATGAATACAAAGTTGTGTTCCAACAAGTGTGTAACATCACATCTGCCCAATTATCTAATAATTTAGAACCGCTATATGGGAAGAAACTAATCTTTGGAGGAATGGTGACAGACGCCTTGAATGCAGTTAGTTCAAAGACTGGTAAGCCCTTTGGGAAACTCACTTTCAATGACTATGTGGGTTCATATGAAATAGCATTTTTCGGCAAAGATTACATTGACTTTAATAAATATATCGCCAAAGGTCTTTATTTACTCTTTGTAGCCACAGTACAGAAGAAAGGCGAAGATTGGAAGTATTATAAACCCAAGCCCGGTGAACCTGTAGAATATCAACTAAAAGTAACTAAAATATATCCGCTGTCAGAAACACCACTTGATACTTTCATCAAACAAGTCAACCTAAAGATTCCCTTCCAAAATGTGAATGGAATTCTAATTGACAACCTAACTGCTATCCTTAACAACACTAAACAAGAAGGAAAAATACCTTTGTGGCTACATCTATACGATAAAAATAAAGAATTCATCCATGTGGATAGCATGTGTCAGCTACAACAATTAGAGCTCAACAATGAACAATATGAAGCACTCATGCAGGCACAGAAAGATGAAGAACTCACTTTTACAATAGAGCGCAAAATATAACCTCCTGGTAAGTAAGTTTGATGAAGAACAAAAATAAAAAAAGAAGAAACAAATCCTGGCTAAAACGCTGCTTGCTGTGGTTGGGCGCACTACTTATGGGGGGATTCGTCTTAAGCATAGGAGTGGTAGTACTCTATAAGTATGTGCCAGTCAATTACACGCCACTCATGTTGATTCGTTCATGTGAAGCCCTAAAGAATGGCAAGAAGGTAGAACGTCATCATCAATGGACTCCGATAGAACAGATATCACCTCACATGGTGCGTGCTGTAATGGCCTCAGAAGATAATCTTTTTCTACAACACCACGGATTCTCTATCAAACAGATAAAGCTCGCTATAGAAGAGAAACAAAGCGGTAAACGCATACGAGGAGGAAGTACAATATCCCAACAAACAGCAAAGAATGCGTTTCTTACACCCAGCAAAACCTATATTCGCAAAGCGTTTGAGGCCTATTTCACTGTATTGATAGAACTCATTTGGGGCAAAGAAAGGATAATGGAAGTCTATTTGAATATTATTGAAATGGGAGACGGAATATATGGTATCTCAGCCGCCAGTGAAATCTACTTCCACACAACACCTGCGCGTCTCAACCCTGCACAGTCAGCCCTAATAGCTGTATGCCTGCCCAACCCAAGAGTGATGTCACCTAAAAATCCTTCTAATTACGTTAGAAAGCGACAAAGACAAATTCTCAACCTTATGCCTAAACTTGGAAAGATTGATTTGCAAAATCCACAAAAATAAATTAGCCATCATAATACACCATTCCATAGCAATAAAATTCTTACACATCTTGCTTTGTAGCAAACCAGAAATAAGGTTCGGAATAATCAAATAGAAATTTTTATGTCTGTTTATTTGCCTTTCACTATCCACGTAGAAGTCAGTATGTAGTTTTATACATCAAGATTAAGTACACATATTCTTGCTTCTTCGCTTACGTTTCACTATCTTTGCAAAACATCTGATAATACATGTAGATATGGATATTACATCACGTTTTCTTAAGTATGTAAGTTTTCTCACCACGTCGGATGAGAACACACGCATGAACCCCAGCACACCGGGACAAATGGTATTTGCACGCTACTTGGCTGAAGAACTCAAATCTATTGGTTTAGTGGATATTGAGTTAGACAAGAATGGCTATTTAATGGCAACTTTACCTGCTAATTGTGAAACATCACTTCCAACACTCGGATTTATTGCCCATCTGGACACAAGCCCAGAGATGAGTGGCAAACATGTTCAACCTCGCATAGTGGAAAAGTATCAAGGTGAAGACATTGTGTTGAACGAAGAGGAAAACATTATTCTGGAGACAGAAAAATATCCGGAAATACTACAATATATAGGACAAGACATCATTGTTACAAACGGTAAGACACTGCTTGGTGCAGATGACAAAGCGGGTATTGCTGAAATTGTCACAGCGATGGAATATCTCATTGCCCATCCGGAAATTAAACACGGAAAGATTCGTGTAGGTTTTACACCGGATGAAGAAATTGGGGAAGGTGCAGATCACTTTGACGTAGCTAAGTTTGGTGCGGATTGGGCCTACGCCATAGATGGTGGAGAAATTGGTGAATTGAAATATGAAAATTTCAATGCCGCTTCTGCAAAAATTACCATCAAGGGACTTAATGTACATCCGGGTTATGCAAAAGATAAAATGCGTAATTCTATGCTCATAGCGCATGAACTGATTGGCATGCTTCCTGCAGAGGAAGTTCCTGAGCACACAGCTAACTACGAAGGTTTCTATCACCTAATCCACATGCAAGGCAGTGTGGAAGAGACTACTCTCAGTTATATCATCCGCGACCACGACCGTCAAAAGTTTGAGGCTCGCAAGATTGAAATCCAAAAGATAGTTGATAAACTTAATAATGTTTATGGTGCAGAAACAGCTGTTGTAGAAATAAAAGATCAATACTACAACATGCGCGAGAAGATTGAACCTGTGATGCATATCATCGACCTTGCTGCTGATGCCATGAAGGCTGTAGGTGTCACTCCTTCTGTGAAACCTATTCGTGGGGGTACTGATGGTGCTCGTCTATCATTTGAAGGTCTTCCTTGTCCTAACATATTTACCGGAGGACATAACTTCCATGGTCGCTTTGAATATCTACCTATCCAAAGCATGGAAAAAGCGATGGCTGTTGTTGTGAAGATTATTGAAATGGTGGCAACAGCATAATTCATAAAGGAAATTATATTAATTAACAAGATAATAAAAATAAAATAGAATACTTAACCACAACAAATTTATAACACAATGAAAACAACTCCGTTTACAGACATCCACATTGCTCTTGGAGCAAAAATGCATGAGTTTGCCGGCTATAACATGCCTATTGAATATCCTACAGGGATAAACAACGAACACCTTATTGTACGTAATGGTGTGGGCGTGTTTGACGTATCTCACATGGGTGAATTTTGGGTAAAAGGCGAACGAGCTATTGAATACTTACAAAAAATTACCTCTAACGATGTGTCTAAGCTTACACCAGGAAAAGTGCAATACACTTGTTTCCCAAATGGAAAGGGTGGTATTATTGACGACTTCTTGCTGTATCAATATTCAACCACTAAATTTTTATTGGTAGTTAACGCAGCCAATATTGAAAAGGACTGGAATTGGTGTGTATCCCACAACACAGAGGGAGTAACACTGGAAAATGCCTCTGACCGCATGGCTCAACTGGCAGTACAAGGTCCTAAAGCGACAGAAATGTTGCAAAAGTTAACTGACATTAACTTATTTGAGATTCCTTACTACTCATTTAGAGAATGGACTTTTGCTGGTGCACGCCCTGTGATTATCAGTAACACCGGATATACAGGAGCCGGTGGTTTTGAGCTTTATTTCAATCCGGAAGATGGTAAACAAATCTGGGATGCTCTCTTTGAAGTAGGTGAAGAATATGGTTTGAAACCTATTGGACTTGGTGCTCGTGATAGTCTTCGTCTTGAAAAGGGATTCTGCTTGTATGGTAATGATATTGACGACACTACTTCACCTATTGAAGCCGGTTTAGGTTGGATTACAAAATTTGCTGAAGGCAAAAACTTTATCGACAGAGACCTTCTTTGGAAACAAAAGCAAGAAGGAACAACTCGTCGCTTGGTTCGTTTTGAACTCCAAGAAAGAGGTATTCCTCGTCATGGTTATGACATCGTTAATGCAGAAGGTGAAAAGATTGGCGTAGTTACTTCCGGTATTATGCTTCCTGGAACTAAGACCGGTATTGGTATGGGTTATGTTCCTACTGCATTGGCAAAATCCGGTTGTGAATTCTTTGTAAAGATTCGCGACAAACAACTTTTGGCACGCGTTGTATAGCTAAGACATCAACCTTATTACTAGGTATAAAAGAGGTCATTCTTTGTGGAATGACCTCTTTTTTGATTGACTGTCAGAGAAGTACTTTTCTACTCTTCTCTCATGTTTATTGGTTCAACAATTTTAGTTCATTTTTCTTTTTATCATACAACTTATAGGAAAAGAGTCCTAACTCTTCAGATGGTAATATCTTAAATTTTCCATATTGTCGTTTCCACTTTCTTTTGAGTGAATTCCACCATCCTTTAGTGATGTAGGCGTGCACATAGGGATGTACGAACAATGTAATGTCTTTTCCAAATTGTTGTATATAATCTGCAAATATCTGCTCTAATTCATCTACAAACAGTAGTGTTGATTGTGTTTTTCCTTTTCCTTGGCACACAGGACACACTTCTGTTACATCAACATCTATTACCGGTCTTACTCTTTGTCGTGTGATTTGCATTAGCCCAAATTTACTCAGTGGAAGTATATTGTGTTTTGCTCTATCGTTGGACATCAATTCCTTCACATGTTCGTAGAGTTCCTGTTTGTGTTCAGGTGTATGCATGTCTATAAAATCAATCACAACTATTCCACCCATATCTCTTAGGCGTAATTGATGTACAATCTCATCTGCTGCAGCCATATTTACTTCAAAAGCATTTGCTTCTTGGTCGTTTCCTGCTTTGGATCTGTTTCCGCTGTTTACATCAATCACATGTAGAGCTTCTGTATGTTCAATAATCAGATAAGCTCCATTTTTGAAGGATACTGTTCTACCTAATCCCGATTTGAGTTGCTTTGTAATTGCGAACTTATCGAATATAGGCAATTCTCCTTGATAGAGCGAAACAATTCCCTCGCTCTCTGGGGCAATCAAGCGTATGTAATCTTTAATTTCTTGATAGACTTCCGGGTCATTTACGTGAATATGTTGAAAAGTAGGATTAAATATATCACGTATGATTCCAATTGTTCTTCCTATTTCTTCTGTTATTAAAGATATTCCGTTTGACTTTTGTAGTTTTGCGACGGAGTCTTCCCATCTTTTCACCAATACTCTTAATTCGTTATTGAGTTCGGCTACTTTTTTGTCTTCTGCGACTGTTCTCACTATTACGCCATACCCCTTTGGTTTTACGCTTTGAATGAGTTGTTTCAGTCTTGTTCTTTCTTGTACGCTCTCTATTTTTGCTGATACTGATACTTTATCTGCGAATGGTATCAGCACAAGGTAGCGTCCTGCAATGGATATTTCTGCTGTGAGTCTTGGTCCTTTTGTGGATATTGGTTCTTTAGCCACTTGTACCAAAATTTGTTGCCCTACTTGCAACACATCTGCTATCATTCCATCCTTAGGTAGGTCTGTTTGTTGCTTTGTTCTAGCCATGGATGGGACTTTTTTCTTGTCTTCCATCGCATGTTGTACATATCCATTGAGTGTGTTAAATGTTGAACCTAAATCGAGATAGTGTAAAAAAGCGTCTTTTCCATAGCCAATGTCCACAAATGCTGCATTCAGACCGGGCATTATCTTTTTTACTTTTCCGTAATAGATATTCCCCACGGCATAGATTTGCTCACGTGTTTCTTTATTTATTTCAGTAAGCCTATCATTTTCGAGCAGCGCAATAGAAACTTCTTTTGGTTGAACATCAACCACTAATTCGCTATTCACTATTCTTTTACTTTTTGTGTCTTCGGTCAAGTTTTACCATCATGCCTACTTAATGGTGAACTTGTTCCGTGACCAGATTATTAAATATGGAAAAAACAAACTTACAAACATTTGCTTGGTTTATAAGCTTGTTTTTGCCAATGTTTTTAAAGATTGTAAGACTTATTTTTTCTTATGTCTGTTCTTACGTAATCTTTTTTTACGCTTGTGCGTGGACATTTTATGTCTCTTATGTTTCTTTCCGTTTGGCATAATTTATATTTTTTAGATAAATGATTACTTTGTTTTTATTTTACTTTTGCAAGGAAAGTCTTTGCAGGCTTAAATGCAGGGATGTTGTGTTCTGGGATAATGATTGTAGTGTTTTTAGAGATGTTGCGCGCAGTTTTTTTCGCTCTGGTTTTCACGATGAAACTACCAAATCCTCTCAAATAAACATTCTCATTTTTTGCCAAAGAGTCTTTCACTGCTTCCATAAAAGCTTCAACAGTGTTAAGAACTGTAGCTTTGTCAACTCCAGTATTTCTGGCAATTTCATTTACAATTTCTGCTTTAGTCATTTTTGTGTAAATTAAGTTAATTACTAAATTATTTTTTATTACCTATTTGCTTATACGAAAATGGGTTGCAAATATACGGCTTTAATTTCTGATTAGAAAACTTTTATAGGTTTTTTTTTCATTCTTTGTATTGTTTCATACCTTTTTTGCGTTTATTTGAGTCGTGCCATGAAGCATTTTTTGTAATTTGTAAATTGTGTGTATGTATGGGTGGGTGGTGTAGGTTGTGCGTTGATGTTTTTGTTAAACTAACATTATTATTTTAGGGAATTGCCTTTTTGTGCAATTAGAGTGATTTTTTCCGGTCTTGATTTAATAGGATTTCTATTTCTATCCTATCTTGTTCCTATATAATGGTAACGGTATGGTAACGATGGGCCTTAGTGTTTGGTGGGTGTAATCTTTAGATAGGTGTATATACTTTGTGGTGTTTTGAGGTTTTGACATTGTATATGTATTGGTTGTGGGATGTAATTTAATGAAAGAGTATTATGAGTTTTGTAGTTTATTCAAAAATAAAGCCGTAACTTTGTCTGCTAACTCGCAAGAATGGGTATATGGAATTTATCTACGAATTATCAGACAACACAGACACCACTTTGTTTTATGGTGTAAATAACTCTAATATATTATTGATTAAAGCGTTACATCCCGGCATACACATCATAGGACGTGGTGTAATGATAAAAATCAGTGGTAACGAAGCAGATGTAGAACGTTGCGCAAAGCATATACAACAGATAGAGCAACACTGTTTGCAGTACAACATTGTTAGTGAGGATATTATTCGGGCACTTTTTAAGGGTGATATTGCAAACCACACAGGGGCTGTTGACCACCTTATTCTTCATGGTGTTAATGGTAAATCCATCACTGCTCGTACAGCTAATCAGCAACGTTTAGTGAAAGAGTTTTCTAAAAATGACCTTTTGTTTGCTATTGGTCCTGCGGGTTCTGGTAAAACTTACACTGCTATTGCTTTGGCGGTAAAAGCACTAAAAAACAAGGAAATTAGGCGTATTATTCTAAGTCGTCCTGCTGTGGAAGCCGGTGAAAAATTAGGTTTTCTCCCGGGTGACATGAAGGAAAAAATTGACCCTTATTTACAACCTCTGTATGACGCTCTGCAAGATATGATTCCGGGCGCAAAACTACAGGATTATCTTACTAACGGCACCATACAAATAGCACCATTAGCTTTTATGCGTGGTAGGACATTGAGTGATGCAGTAGTGATTCTTGATGAAG
>CALGCU010000204.1 GCA_937886455.1 uncultured Bacteroidales bacterium
TGGCTAAAAACTGGTTGGCCACTTCATGGAATATAGATATTGAAGAATTGCGCACTGAAGTACAAAATCGTCAGAATCGATTGAGAGGTGATAAAGACTTCTTTGTTCAATTGATGACCGAAGCTGGTTTTGGTGATGAAAGATTTGTAAATGAATAATTCCTCAAAAAAATAAATGAATATGAAAAAAGGATTATATATAATTGCAGTAGCTTTAATTCCTGTCTTCTTTTCTGCTTGTCAAGAGCAAAAGGATCCTTTTGGTGGCAAATTGCCTTCTGAACGCATGGAAGCTGCAATTAATAAATTAGATAGTACATTGCTTTCTGCTCCTTATGGATGGGAAATGCAATATTTCGCAAAGCCTAACACGGCTGGCTATCCTTTGTTAGTGAAATTTCAAGCTAATTCAGAAGTGTTGGTTGCTGCTCAAAATAGAAATACCTTAAGAACGTATAAAGAAGCTGTAAGTTTCTATGATGTACGTGAAGGTAATGGTGCAATGCTCAGCTTTGAAACTTACAATGAAGTGCTACACTCTTTCTCTAATCCGGAAAACCCTGCTGGTAAAGGTCAAGAAGGTGACTATGAATTTTATGTAGAAGCTAATGGCTATTCTCAAACTGGTGACACCTTGATACTTTCTGGTAAGAAACGTGGATCACGCATCATTATGGTGAAGTTAACTAATGAATGGCAAAATTGGGCAGATTATTTTGTTGCTCTTACTAAAATAGATGAGCTTACATTTGCTAACAATACTGGTTCTGCATATACTATGAAATTGTCGGGTGCTGGGCCTACTATAACCTACAATGAGTTTGTATTCCAATCTGAAGAAGGTGACTATGGATTCATTCTTACTCCTAAAGGATTGCGTCTTTACAATGGCTTCAAACGTAATGAAGATATTGCCTACAACTTTGAATTGGATGACCTTGTGAACCCTACCAACTTTGTTTGTGTGGACCCGGGTATCAATGCAGTTATTGAACCGCGTTATACACCAATCCGCGTCTTCCAA
Organism: uncultured Bacteroidales bacterium; assembly: GCA_937886455.1. GTDB lineage: Bacteria > Bacteroidota > Bacteroidia > Bacteroidales > Paludibacteraceae > Gallipaludibacter. Next base: position 1,024 of record CALGCU010000204.1, read on the forward strand.
AATGCTGTAACTTCCAAAACTGATGTATGGAGCATAGATTTGAATAAAGTAGGTACTGCTTTTGAAGCAGCATTGGATGTTGTCAAATCAAGCCTCATTACTTCTGGAGCCGCTTTGGCAGAATTAGATTTGTTGTATGTTTCTGAAGCAAATAAGCCTGCGTTACGTGTAAGATATCGTGTTGATGGACGTGAATATGAAGCACGTATCTTCTTTGAATATACATTTAGCCCGCGTTCTAATCCAACAAGTCTTACTGTTAAATATTCTTCAGTTAATGAAGATGGAACATCATTCCTGAAACGTCTTGGAAATGGAGACCAACAAGTAGGATTAGACATGGTGAAGGCTTTGTTTGAACATCAATATGAGATTTCTTGTGCTGTGGGTGGTGACTTCAATACTTCAAGCTTGATGTTTAAGGCTAAAGATAATCCAAGTTTAACCTTTGTGGTTAAGAAAAAGACCTTTTAAATAATTACGTAAAAACGAGATATATGATGAAACGAATATTTATGGTTATGACATGTGCAATGGCTGTTGTAAGCCTTTTTGCACAGGCTTTACCTCAAAAGGTTGAAGGGCGACCTGAACATAGAAATTCAGATATGTACAAGATTCAAGTTGGCGCTAAACGACAATTATCACAGGAAGCTGATAAAGTGACAATGCCAATTAACAATCGTCGTGCTGCAGCTGAATTGACTGACATAAGTAAAAAAGCTCTTAAACGCTTCTCCAGTGTTGCTTATCAAGCTCCGGAGGCAGGCGCAACTAAAGCTTTTTATTGGAAACCGGAAGGTACTTACTTCCTTGGTGTGAGTCGTAAAGGAGATTATGCTTATCGTGGTATCATAGGTGTTTGGGTGGACGAAGATGTTCCTGCATGGGTGTTCCAGGGTAGAAGTGAAAATTATACAAGCTTGTTGTATAAAACTTATATTTCTCACCGTTTGCCGGACAATTATTTCACTGATCCTCTCACTGGAAACTGGCATGATACATTGGTAACGAATGTACGTGGTAGTGTACAAACTACATATAGTTATGACATGCCTCTTTTGACAGTGGAAGGTGCACAAAAAGATACTTTTGTACTTAATTCTCCTCACAAGAGTGCAGCAATGTTGGAATTGGAACGTAACTATATGCCTCCTTTGACTCTTGCTGGAGCTGAATGTCCATATCCACGACACGAAGATTTTATGTGGCCTATGACTAATGCCATGACTGTGGATTGTAATGCTGGTGAATTAGTTCTTAGCAAACCATATAGCGTTGAACCTTTGCAATATTTCATGGGTACTACTGATGTTACTGTGGACGATAATGGTACATCAAAGACTATTGTTCCGGATGGAATCTTAGTAGCGTATGAAAAACCACAGTCACTTCTTTACGTGAAAGATATTACATTGCAATTAGAAGCTTATGGAGTCACTGCTGGTAAGGTGACCAACGAAAAGCCTTTTATGGCTGATACTGACACTTTGTGGTTGACTGTTGAAAACCAAATGGGAGCTAAGATTGCTGAATCTTATGCAACTAAAGCTAACTTGACACCGGTTGTGGTTAATCGTGACACTGTTTCTGCTATGTTACAATTCAACTTCCTGTCTGATACCACGGTATATGGTGAACAATTATCTGTAGGCTTTAATGTTAAGGAAGCCTTCAAGGTGCGCATCACAGGAATGAGCAAATGTGTAGGCGATTTCTCTGTAGTGGTTGCCAATGCTCCTTATCGTACTAACACCTATGTGGTAACTAAGACTGCCGAATTGGTACAATATGCTGATGTTGAACCTCTCTTGATGTTGAATGGATTGTATCCAACCATGCTTGATGCTTACACTGACGTAAAAGATACTTTGGTCTTGTCTAAGATTGAAATGTCTGATGGTGAGTTTAAGAATGTTGCTATCTATAGTGAGTATGCTGACATGTACGACCTCGTACCTGCTGTGTATAGCTATTGCTATCCTTTGGATACGCTCAAACAAGTATCTAATTGGGTATATCAAGCTCCTGACTGGCTAACTTGGGGCTTTAGTGATGCCGACTGGGATGGTGAAGAATACTCAGATATTATTACTGTATACTTCTTTGCTGAAGATCTTCCTGAAGGTCAAGAATTCAGAGATGGCACTGTAACAATCTCATTCTGTGGTCGTGCTAAATCTTATTATGTTTACCAAGGAAAGAAACCGGCTGACCAAGGTGTTGGCGGTATGACTGACTTATCTAATAGCTTGGCGCAAGAAGTGAAGGTTAGTGCATTCAATAATGCGTTTGCTCTTACTTACCCGGAAGAGTTCAACCAAGTAGAGATTTACACTGTTTCTGGTGCTAAAGTTTCTACCCATCAACTTCCAATGGAAGGTACAATGATGATTGACAACACTAATTTGACAAATGGTATGTACATCTTCCGCTTCGTGGGTACAACCAATGCAGTGGTGCGCGCAATGAAGTAATAAGATTATCTTATATATTCAGAAGATCCGTAGGTATAATCCTATGGCTCTTTTGTTTATATAAACTATGAAGAAGATGGTGTGTAAAGGACGTTGCACATTGTCTAAGTGTTTGTTTCTGTTCTCTTTTGCAATGTTATTAGTTCTTGGCTGGGTGGTTTTTTTTCATTATTTTTGCAAGTCTATTTTTGTATTGAATATTAATATCTAAATTTATTGTATATGGCTTCACAGGATGATGTTTTTAAGAAGTTGGTCGCTCATTGTAAGGAGTATGGATTTGTTTTTCCTTCCAGTGAGATTTATGATGGATTGGGTGCTGTTTATGATTATGGTCAAAATGGTGTAGAATTGAAAAATAATATCAAACGCTATTGGTGGGACAGCATGGTGTTGTTGCATGAGAATGTAGTAGGTATTGATTCTGCTATTTTTATGCATCCTACTACATGGAAAGCCAGTGGACATGTTGACGCGTTTAATGACCCTTTGATTGACAATCGTGACAGCAAAAAACGTTATCGTGCTGACGTCTTAATCGAAGACCTCCTGGCTAAGTTTGATGATAAGATAGAGAAGGAAGTTGAAAAAGCCGCAAAGCGTTTTGGAGAAAAGTTTGATGCTGATATGTTCCGTCAAACAAATCCGCGTGTTTTAGAAAATCAAAGAAAACGTGATGAACTTCATGCGCGTTTCGTGCGTGCGATGGAAGAAAATAATTTGGCTGAACTCAAACAAATTATTGTGGATTATGAGGTGGTATGCCCAATCAGTGGTACCAAAAACTGGACTGATGTGCGTCAATTTAATTTGATGTTTAGCACAGAAATGGGATCTACCGCAGATGGAGCAACAAAAATTTATTTGCGTCCTGAAACTGCACAAGGTATTTTTGTTAATTTCCTTAATGTGCAAAAAACAGGTCGCATGAAGTTGCCTTTCGGTATTGCACAAATTGGTAAAGCATTCCGTAATGAAATTGTGGCACGCCAGTTTATCTTCCGTATGCGTGAGTTTGAACAGATGGAAATGCAATTTTTTGTACGACCGGGTGAAGAAATGAAGTGGTTTGAACATTGGAAAACATTCCGCATGAAGTGGCACAAAGCACTGGGATTCGGAGATAATAAGTATCGTTTCCATGACCATGATAAGTTGGCTCATTATGCTAATGCGGCTACCGATATTGAGTTTGAAATGCCTTTTGGATTTAAAGAAGTGGAAGGTATTCATAGTCGTACTAATTTTGACCTAAGCCAACATGCAAAATACTCTGGAAAGAAAATCGAATATTTTGACCCTGAATTAAACGAATCTTACACACCCTATGTCATTGAAACTTCTATTGGTGTTGACCGTATGTTCCTCTCTGTGATGGCATCTGCTTATTGTGAGGAAACATTGGAGAATGGAGAAAATCGTGTGGTTTTACGCCTTCCTGCTGTATTGGCTCCGGTAAAAGTATGCGTAATGCCTTTGGTGAAAAAAGATGGTCTTCCTGAAAAAGCTCGTGAAATCATGGATGAACTTAAATTTAGTTTCCGCTGTGCTTATGATGAGAAGGACTCTATCGGTAAGAACAATCGGAAAACGCTATCGTCGTCAAGATGCAGTTGGTACACCTTTCTGTGTGACGGTTGACCATGACACACTCACAGACGGTTGTGTCACTGTACGCCATCGCGATTCTATGCAACAAGATCGTGTCAAAATTAGCGACTTGACTGCATTGATTGGAGCAGAGGTGGATATGCGTAATGTGTTTAGAAAAATCATGGAATAATCATGGCTAAAAAGACTACTGAAAAGGAGGCTGTTTGTAGCTTTTGTGGGCGAAAAGAAAGTGAAGTGCCACTGCTCTTTAGGGGTTATTCTGACGCATGCATTTGTAGTGATTGTATCGACTATGCTGGCTCTTTGATGCATAAAGATGGCGTCAAAAAACAAGCAGAAAAACTGGATTTGGCTACACTCCCTAAACCCAATGAAATAAAAGACTACCTCGACCAATATGTCATAGGACAAGATGCCGCAAAGCGTTATTTGTCGGTGGCAGTTTACAATCATTATAAACGTTTGGCATGTGTGGGTGATGACAATGGGGTGGAGATTGATAAGTCAAATATTATCATGGTGGGACACACGGGAACGGGTAAAACCTTGTTGGCTAAAACCATTGCAAAAAAACTGGCTGTGCCTTTTACAATTGTGGATGCTACTGTCCTCACAGAAGCTGGCTATGTCGGTGAGGACATTGAGAGTGTGTTGACACGTTTGCTGCAAGTGGCTGACTATAAAGTGGAAGAGGCTGAACGAGGAATTGTGTTTATTGATGAAATAGACAAAATTGCCCGTAAGGGCGATAATCCAAGTATCACACGTGATGTGAGCGGTGAGGGTGTACAACAAGGCTTGCTGAAGTTACTCGAGGGGAGTGTTATTAATGTTCCTCCACAAGGTGGACGTAAGCATCCTGATCAGAAGATGATTGCAGTCAATACACAAAACATATTGTTTATATGTGGGGGCGCATTTGATGGCATTGAACGGCGTATTGCTTCACGTTTGAATACACACACTGTGGGCTACACTTCTGTTCAAAACACCCATAAAATTGATGCGGATAATCTGATGCAATACATCACCCCGCAAGACCTAAAGAGCTTTGGACTAATCCCTGAAATCATCGGTCGTTTACCTGTCTTGAGCTATTTGGAACCCCTTGACAGAGAGGCTTTGAAACGTATTCTTATAGAACCCAAAAATGCCATTATAAAGCAGTATGAACGTTTGTTCGCAATGGATGGTGTCACTTTGACGTTTTCGGATGAGGTCTTAGAATATATCGTTGATAAAGCGATTGAATTCAAATTGGGAGCACGTGGACTAAGGTCTATTGCGGAAGCTATAATGACGGATTTGATGTATGAAATCCCTTCTGCAAACATTAGCGACTATCTACTCACATTGGACTACGCAAAGAGTAAAGTGGAAAAACTAAATTTTGCCGTGTGATGTCTCAAGATTGGAAATCTAAATTGGGTGCTTTGTTGGATGGAACTACTACGGAAGAACCTGTTGAAAAAGAAGTTGTAGTAACCGAGATAGAAAAACAGTTCTTGCGTGTGGAAATGGAAAAACGCAATGGCAAGGCTGCTACTATCATCAGTGGCTTCACGTGTGATGACTTATATCTGAAAGAGCTGGCTAAAGAAATTAAGATGACTTGTAGCTCAGGCGGGTCTGTGCGTGGTGGCGAAATATTGATACAAGGTGACATGCGACAAAAGGTGGCTTTGTTCTTGGAGAAAAAAGGACACAAAGTGAAACGTATCAATTTCTAATTAAACTTTGCTTGGATTATGTCCCTATCGGTCTATAAAGCATCGGCTGGATCTGGTAAAACCTATACGCTTGTTCGGGAGTATATAGGGATGCTTTTTGAAGATATGGATGATAGGGCATATCGTCGTATCTTGGCTGTGACCTTCACTCACAAGGCTACGAATGAAATGAAACAACGTGTGATTCAACAACTCTATAACTTGGCTATAGGGGCTGAATCACCTTATCGTGCAGAACTAACTGAAAGATTTGCATCCGACGAATCGTCTATTAACCGGCGTGCGGCAACCCTCTTAGTGGGTATCCTGCAAGATTATTCTTCTTTCTCTATCAGCACAATTGATAGCTTCTTTCAACGTATTGTTCGCTGTTTTGCTCGAGAAGTAGGACTCTCTGGCTCCTACACCGTTCGTCTCGAAACTGACACCTTACTACAACAAGCTATTGATGTCATGTTTGCTGACTTAAAAGAAGGAACAGACCTCTTCAAGTGGCTGATTCAATACACGAAAGAAAACATTGAATATCCGCAATGATATTGAACAATTAGGTAAACAACTTTTTGCTGAACAATATTTGCGGAACACAGCACAAAGCAAACCTCTCGATAAAAACCTTTTGTTACTATTCAAAAAAACACTTATCGCACAAAAAACATCACTCGAACAACAACTCACAGAATTGGCAGGACAAGCGCTACAACTATTAAATGATGCAAATCTCCTACCAAGTAGTTTTAAGGGAGGGAGTCGCTCGAGTATGTTGGTCTTGATGGAATGGACTAAAGGTGTTATAAAACGACCCACAAATACTTTTAACACCTTTGCTGAGTCGGTGGAACAGTGTTTAACCAAAACAACCCCTGCACATATCAAGGATGCTGTTGAGATGATTTATCCACGCTTGCAACCCATACTACAAAGTGCTGTTACATGGTGGAAAGACTCTTATCGCTCCTATGCTACGGCTGTTACAATGCTTCAACATCTCAATACAATGGGTATTTTGGGAGATATTGAACAACAACTTCGCTTACTCACTAACGAACAAAACGTACTGCCGATTAGTGATACCAATGTCTTGTTAAATAGAATAATTGGTGAGAGTGATACTCCTTTTGTATATGAAAAAATAGGGGTGCGCTACAAACATTACATGCTGGATGAGTTCCAAGACACTTCAAGCATGCAATGGGAAAATTTCCGACCCCTCGTTGAGGAAAGTGTAGGGTGTGGACATAAAAACCTGGTTGTTGGGGATGTAAAACAAAGTATTTATAGATGGAGAAATTCTGACTGGACACTGCTGAATGGTAAAATCCAAAAGGATATAACGGCATGCACAGAGCAAACGCTACCTAATAATTACAGAAGTGGAGAAATAATAGTAGAGTTTAATAATCGTTTCTTTGAACAAACGGTAAAACACATAGCTCATTATCTGCAACAAGAACATGCCGATGCAGGACTGGAAAACACGCTGCAAAAGGCCTATGAAACTATCCGACAAATACCTGTCGAACGAAATAAGGAGAAAGGATTGGTGGAGATTGTCCAACAACTTAAAGAGGACAAACAAGATTATCAAACATGGGCTACGAATCAAGCCCTGCAACGCATTAACTCCTTATTACAACAAGGTGTAAATCCAAAGGATGTGACACTTCTGGTGAGAAGAAATAAAGATGCGCAGCATATCACATCTGCTCTCTTGGCTGCCGGCCATAGGGTAGTATCTAACGAAGGACTCTGTATCAATAATGCGGTATCAGTGCGATTCTTGGTTCACTACCTGCTCTTACAGTTGGAAAACGATTTGTCTGTGAGATATGTGGTCGTAAATTATTACTACCTCAAAAGTCGTGGCGTAAACACTGATGAGGCTATACGCATGGCCACTCACGCGGGTAATGAACTCTTATTTACAGAAAAAGAAAAAACAGAATGTGTTGAAATAAATAAACTCTCACTCTGTGACCGCATTCAACAACTCATCGGACTATTCAACTTGGGAAATATAGACGGAGAGGAAATGTTTGTGCAATGTTTTCTGGATATAGTATTCAAGTACGTAAACGAAAATAATGCAGATACAAGAGGATTTTTAGAATGGTGGGAAAAAAGTGGAAAAGATAAAACCATACCTTGTCCCAGCATAGACGATGCAATCAATGTAATGACAATACACCAATCTAAAGGGTTGGAGTTCAAACATGTTATCATACCCTTTGTGTGGGATATAAAAGTCATGCAAGGAGACATCCTATGGTGCCAAAATCCTGAAAAAACACACAACACTCAACCTCAACTCCTTCCCATCTCATCAAAGGAAAACCTCATCGATACGCATTTTGCTGATACATATCTCACTGAAAAACTCAACATACTGATTGACAATCTCAACCTCTTGTATGTCGCTTTTACCCGAGCTGTGAGCGGGCTCTATTGCATGACACCCTACAAGGAAAGTGAAAAAATCAACAACACAGCTCTACTGATAAACGCATTCCTGCGTAATCAACAAGACAAAATCATTACAACTGACGAAGCAATAATTTATAGAGAGGGGAAAGAGGAAATTATTACTAAACCAAAGCACACGCATTCTCAAACTACTTCAGCAGAACTCGGATTCCGATACAATGCAATCGCTAATCGACTCAAAGTAAAAAACACATTTATACCACACCAACTCAACAAACCTCTCAAGGAGGACAGAAGAAGAGTAGGGATCATCATGCACGATATACTGAAAAATATTCGCTATGAAGAGGATTTCAACTCTGCTCTCAACTTTGCCTGTGTGGAAGGAAAAATAAACCTTGAAGAAACAAAAATAATCGAACAAGAACTACAACGATTCAAAAAACTGGTAACTGGACAAGATTGGTTTAGTAAAAAATACATAGTCCACAACGAAGCCTCTATCCTATTACCAAATGGAATCACAAGACGTCCTGACCGACTCATAATCAATCCTGAAGAAAAAAAGGCAATCGTCGTGGATTACAAATTCGGAGAGAAAATGGAAGATAAATACCTCACACAAGTCAAAGAGTATATCAACTATATCTCACAAATGGGCTATCAATGTAGAGGCTATCTCTGTTATGTGGAAATAGGCCAAATCATCACAGTGTAACACCCACACACCATGCTGGGAGGATTGCCATCTCCATACTAAAAATTGCCTATAAAACAACTGACATCTCCGTTACCATACCGTTACCATTACGTAGGATACAGATACCAACTAGGTAGGAACTAGGTAGGAACTAGATAGGAACTAGATAGGAACTGACCATAATCAGAAGCGTTACAGTCCACTTAAAATCTCTGACAAAAATAATCCAAAACCAACAAAAAAAGACTGACTGCAAGCCAACAAACACTTGCAGTCAGTTATAAAAATAAACACGATTGGGATTCCTACTTATCGCATTGTTCGTCAAGCGCCGGAACAGAAGTCACTTCAATAGCATCTTTGCTGATTCCAATAGCCTCTAATGCTTCCTTGGCATCTGCCTCTGCATCTTTCAATTGATTTTTAGTAACCCAAAGATATTCAACTGTTGAAATTTCTTCACCTAATAATTTATAGGTTGTAGTCACTTTGTAACACATTTCTGTGTTTCCACAAGAAGTAAATGTAAGAGCAGCAAACATCAAAGCTGCGCCATAAAATAATTTTTTCATACTTAAATATAGTTAAATCTGTTACCCCTACTCTATTATGGATTTTCGGGATTACTCCATTACCCCCACCAATACAAGGGACATGCAAATATAATCCTTTTAAATAACTAAAACAAATTTTAACACTTTAAACATATAAGAAGACACACTTAACGTCCAAACACTGCCTAACAATCTATCAAATATAAGGTTTCACATATCCACAAAAATAACTTACCTTTGCAGTAATTATTGAACGATAGGAATTAGTATAAAATGAAAAGAAAAATAGCAATAGTAGCCGGAGGGTATTCCTCTGAATGGCAAGTATCTCTGCGCAGCGCTCAAGGAATTTATTCATTCCTTCCACAAGATAGGTATGATGCATGTGTTGTAACCATCATTGGACAAAAATGGACAGCACGTCCCTCTGAAAACGAAGAGTATGAAATCGACAAAAATGATTTCACTTACATCAATCAAACAGGCGAACGCGTGCAATTTGACTTTGCATACATCACAATACATGGCACACCGGGAGAAAAT
>CALGCU010000205.1 GCA_937886455.1 uncultured Bacteroidales bacterium
CATCCAAAGCAACTGAAAGACGCTTCACATTATCCACACAAACAGAAATTGTAATGGCAGAACTTTGTATGAGAGATACTTTCAGACGATGTTTATCCAAGAGAGAGAAAAGTTTGCTAAGGCTGTGTTCCAGTACGAAAGAAAAGTCTAAAGGACGAATTGTAATAAGAACCTGATTTTTTCGCACTATTAAAACGGGTATTTCAATCGGCTTAGCTACATGAGCTTGGATAACAGAGCCTGCAGCCTGAGGATTTTCAAAAGGCTTAACATAGAGGGGTATAGACTTATTCTCTAAAGGTTTTATTGTCTTGGGATGAATAATTTGCGCACCGCTATATGCCAATTCCACTGCGTCCGAATAAGTAAGTTCGGGTATTAACACCGTATCCTCAAACAAGCGCGGATCGGCATTCAATATGCCGGGCACATCTTTCCATATTGTCACACTTTCTGCGTTGAGCAAATTACCCACAACAGCAGCCGTATAGTCAGATCCTTCTCTGCCGAGCGTGGTAGGCTGTCCATGCTTGTTACCGGCAATGAAACCCTGACCGATGTACACTTGAGCCGAATTACCGCAAATTGCATCTATCAGTGCCTGTTGCGAAGCCTCCAAATGAACTGTTGCTTCTCTAAAATTACTGTCTGTACGCAAGATTTGTCGCATATCCAACCAACACACATCAAGTCCTGCTCGATTGAGATAGGCTGCAATCAGAGTGGTGGAAAGTATTTCTCCATAAGAAACCAATGAATCATAAGTTTGGTCATAATCCATCGGGCACACACCACTTAAAATCTTTTCCACCTGATTGAAAACAGGACTGAGCACCTGTGAAGCCCATTGTTCGTCACCTGTTAAATCCACTGCCACTGAATGGTGATAGTCTTTTACTTCTTGCCATTTGGCGACAAGCTCAGACGCTTGACGATTCACCCAATGGTCTAACACAATTTCCATTGCATTAGTGGTCTTACCCATTGCTGAAATCACCACAAAGATAGGTCCCGATTCTTGGCGTAAAATGTACTCTAAGTTCTTGATTCCTTCGGCCGAGCGTACGGATGCGCCTCCAAACTTATATATCCTCATATCTTTATATCTTAAGGCACCACAAATTTTGCCGCTTTCTTTTCACATTGGAGCAACAAAGGTTGCCCTTCCGTATAGTCAGCCAAATTTAGGCGCAACATATTGGTTTTTTCTATAAGATTTTCTATTTTCCTTCCTGCCATATCATACACACCCACAGGTGCATCTTCATTGTCTTTGTAGATAAACAACTCATTGCTTTCCGGGCAATAACTTATTTCAAGACGCTTGTTGGCTTTCTGTGTCGTGAAAGTTCTTTCTTCTGCGGGTTGTCTCACTTCATATGAATCATTCTTATAAGCAGTTTCTACTGTGTAAGTATACTCTTGCTCATATTCTAATCCGGAGACAGTCATCACTGTGTCAGTGGTCCAAACTCTTGACTTTTCCACACCTTCTTTATCTTTGACTACCACATAATAGCCATTCACCTCAGTTTCTTCTTCCCACACTTTGTTCCACTTGAGTGTAAATCCTGTAGCATGTAAGATGGTTAAAGAGTCAAGAATATTGGGCGCACTCAACGGCTCACCTCCCATAAATGTGATATATGCTCTTTGGTCTGTAACAGAAATATCTGTAAAAGGTTTTCCCAATGATGTTCCATTCCACAACACAGGATCAAAATTTCCCGATGTATAAGGAGCCGGATTATAGTTTTTAGAGGAAGTTCTGGGTTCAATATACACACGCATGTGGTCTTTTTCCCCATTGTGGGTTTCTCTATATGTATTTACCGTATTCATTGCCCACACACGTGTACTATAATCGATATGCCAAAACAAAACACCCTCTGATGGCAAGTAGGAGTCCCACCCTTTCTTTTGGCGATATTCCACAATAAAAAACTCTCTTGGATCGGGATCATCCCCCTGCATGTTATGCTCGCTTGCTGCCACAAGAAACGCTTGATTTGAAGTATCTACCACAGAATCTGCTTGCGTGAGTGGTTCTAATGCAAGATACTCTGGCTTGGTTAATTCTCTTGGGGTAAGCCATCCGATGTAGAATCTGTTATAAGCAGAATACAACGGAGGTGTACGTGAATCATTCAAATAAGATCCACGGTCCATAATGTCCCAATAAAGCAATGTTTTTAATTTGGAATCCTGTATGTGATAATAGTCCGGCAACCCCAAAACATGTCCAAATTCATGGCAGAATGTACCAATGGAAGCCATATTTGTCCCTGTATTACCCTTCAATTCCGACGTACAAGCATAGTCATACACTGTCTTGCCGTCAAAAGCCACACTCCCTTCCACATAACTTTCCATCACTACGGAACGATGAGGCCACACTGTGTTTTCAGGTGCCCCCTCTGCTTCGTTATAACCGGCATAATAAACAAATATATTATCTATAATATCATCATCATCGGTGTCATAAATCGTAAAATCAACACCATCAGCATCTGCCGCAGCACAGGCATCCACAATCATTTGTCGGGGATTGGCATCACTACCCGTCCATTGATTGTTATATCCATAATCTTCTATCTTACCGGGAAGCGTGTAAGGCCCCACAACATCAAAACGCGGAACAAATTGACCTTGAGAACAAGCCCTAAAATAATCAAGAGCCGAACCGGTAGCTCCATTATCTGCATAACCCCGTTCATTAAGCATACGACTAAACTCTTTTTGAGGGTCGGGAGTAATGAAAGAACAATCAGCAAAATTCACCAATATCACCAATGCCGGAGGATTACCTGCTGTAGGATAACCGGCTAAGCGTTTAGGGCGGGCTGGAGCATTATTGCGTGAGCGGGTGACTTGTTCACTCTTTAACCAATCATTCAGTTTTAAGAAAGATGACGAAATCCCCTCACCCACTCGCTTAGCACTAATGGTGAAATCTTGATTAAGATATTTAAAAAAACCATCCATATCCCGACTTACCAGATAGCCTGATTCATCAGCCAAACAGTGGGTCATTTCATCGCCATGAAGATAAAGTTGAAGCGTAGTGCCATCCGGTTGCACACGATTAATAGGATAAGGCGTAGCCGGAACAGCCATGAGCATGTGGGTTGCAAATAACAATACGATTAAATTGAATAGTCTATTTACCATATTCATAAAAAACAATCATTTAAGGTTAAAATTGAGGAGTTTTCCTATTAAAAGACAAAAATACAACTTTCCGTTTATTTATCCATCATCATAAAGAAAAATTATCCTCACGTTTAATAATTTTTAGCACATTCATCCCTGAATTTAATCACACAGAAATGTTTTATAGAAATTTATTACTGTCCGGTAAAAATAGGATTACACCATATCACTTACTTATATAACCAAC
>CALGCU010000206.1 GCA_937886455.1 uncultured Bacteroidales bacterium
CCAGACCATCCAGCAGGTGCCGGGTTACAGAACCAAGCCGAGCAGTACATTGTTTGTCCAGAGCAGATGATAGCATCTGTAGATATAGTGGCTACAAGCCCCGGTTCCATTGTACCATCCACATATAGTGCCTTACCGCTACGCGCGCTACCTTTCGCCCAGTCCTTATTCACATTTTCCAAAAGTAGGTACTCACCATAGAAAGGGAATTGTCCTTGAGAAGCACCACGTTTGAATTCTCCACCTTGATTACCCAATTTACCATCATAGACGTAACCATAGGTGGTGTAATGCCATGGCAGGTGTCCTTGATAGGAATCAAAATTGATTTCTCCCAACCGTTTAAACTCATTAGTAATGCGCTGATTAGTAATGATGGTCTTTTGAGTTGGTCCATGTTTTTCTACATCAACAAAGTCAACCACAAAACGTGCGATACGCAGTTCACCTTCATAGTTAGCAGGGTGTGCAGTTAAGGTGTATATCTTTCGAGCCGGATAGTCATCAGAGCGAACAATCAAATAGTCTAATTCCGCTGTGTAGTTAGGCGATAAAATATCTCCGTCCACTTTCCATGAAATAGGCGTCGTATCATCCACTCTGTGTAAATTTCCATCCGTTCCTTCGTAGAAATAGCACATTTCAGAGATGTGTGAGCGGTATTTTTTATAGCGATACTCCGTAGATAATAGTACTTGTTTACCAGCCGGAGCTTGACAATGATATTCTTCCAGATAAGAGTCTGCTGCTAAATTTTCAAACTTATCCGCTATTTCTGTGGCCGGTCTGAGATGAAATAACTGGCGATAAGAAAGAGTTGGTTCTGTAATATCCGTGATTTGCCCTTGTGTTTGTGCAATCACATAATCCGTGTATGCACTAACATCACAGGCCATGATGTGATACTCTCCATCGCTCCATCCCTTTATTATGGGAGCCTGGTTACTTGGATTATCTTCATCCAGCACACCACCATCCGCTTTATTTATAGCATACAAACCATAAGAATATCCTTCATCAGCTACAGTTTCTATGCTTTGTGGGGTGTTGATAGCCGAGAAAGCATTGCCATTTGCTGCTCGAGGAGAAAGTACCCATGAGGTAGAAGGATATTCATCTCCATGTCGGTCATTGTAGAAAGGATCTCCCTTCGTTGTATAATCATACCAGCGCATATAGCCCGAATATCCCGATTCAGGTAAGCGTAGTTCAATGTCATCATTAGGTCTATAATAGATTGTACGTTGCGATGTGTGAACTTGTTGTTCATCACCTTCATCCCATTCCACATTCCCTTCACCCTTTTGTGTATGGAATTTTATACCTCCCGTTGTGAATCGTTGGTGTAATGAAATAGAGAAAGAGCCAGCATGCGGGTGCTCCGGGTCTGTGTTATTTACAAATGTACAGGTCATAACCGATGAACGTTTAGTTGCATTCTGACCGTCATTTGCTATTGCCGAGACTTTTATTTTGTAATCACCATTAACATTAGCCGTCAACCAATCATTACCACCATTAGAGAAATCAAAAGATAGTTTCCAATTCGAGTCGTTAAGTTGTATTTTTTGAGGTTCATCAGCGTATGACTCCACTACTTGATTGTCCACGTTATAAATTGCCGTTCCATGTTGATGAGTAGGCACAACATTTATGGTTACCTCTTCTGCTTTTTCAGCAAATGTATATGTTACCGGACTAATAGAGAATGTAAGTGGCGGTATAGTTTCTTCGTGATAAGACTTACGTACCACACGCATTTCTTGCGTATTTTTCACACCCTTATATGTATATTCCACCACCACATTATCCGCATAGTCAATCCAGCGTTCCAATGTATTCAGTTTGTCTTTCAATCCCATAGGGCTTTTTCCATTTGGGATGATGGAGAATTGCCATGCATTATCACCATGAGCTGTCATATCCGAAAGCGTCATTATGGACCTACCATTCGTTTCTGTGCAATTAACGAACTTGCTTACATCCAATGTAGAGACCTTATCATTTGCCTCGTCAGCCTCTTTAGATTTCCAATATAAACGAGTGAGTTGTACATCATTTGGATCAACCATCATTGTTTGGCGATTGAGTAAAGCTTCATTTGGACGATTTATACATTGATAATATGATTCAGTTGTAGCTTCAATTCTAAAGGTCACCGGAGTGGCTTGTTTATTTGCCTCCTGGTCATCCTCGACATAGGTATATTCCTGTTTAGAAGGGGAGAAATGTGCTGTTGGCATGCCAGCACCTTTTTGTTCCCATTTTTCAATATCAATTTGATTACCCCATGTATTGGTTTTAAACACAGGAGTGTTGTTCACCCATTCGGACATCACGTAAACATGTCTCTGTTCTGTGTACCACTGACTATGCACTATCTGGTACATATAGGATAATTGTCCACACAGATAACTATCCGTAGTGACCGCATTATTTACATTAGAAACCACGAATGCAGTTTCAACATCTTTGAGTGTCGAGGCATAGGTGTTGTTTCCATAGTCAAGAATACCCAAGAATTTTTTTGTTGTCAGGTCTTGTAATGTGTAGTAGTAAGAGTCTCCATTTGAATGTTTATCCCATATCCATAAGCATTGGTCAGTAGGCACATTCTTAGTGAGCAAACCACTTGAACTTGCCTCAAGATAGTAGCGTTTACCATCACCTGTGGTAAAACTGATAGTTACATAGTCACCCGTCGCGAAATATCCATTTTCATTTTGCGCACATAGATGAGAAGCAATAATGCTAAGAGAAATTGTCAGAAGGAAGTATATTTTTTTCATAAATGAGTATCATTTGTTAAGGTGGAACACTTTGTAAAACGTATACATAAATGCCATAGCAATCATAGGCAGAATCATATCCCCAATAGGGAGTAATTGTCCAGTTGACACTCCATTATCACCTCGTCCAGAATCACCTCTTCCTGATCCGGAGCTTATTTCTACAGTAAATGTAGATGCAGAAGTCAAGAGACTTTGCCCACTGAGTTCATTCTGATTTGTTGTGTTATTTTTTGATAGAAATGAATGTATAGAAGTAGCATTCCCCGACGAATAGTTTGTGAGATTTTTATTAGATTTGAGCCACGAGCGATTCGTCTCAACTACTTGTTCTCCCCCTTCCAATCTTTCATTTAGAGGGCTATATATGACGTTCATCTTTCGAGCAGTGATTTGTTTTTTTTGAATCATGAGTTGTCCACTTAACACATAAGTAGGATAATCCTGAGTCAAATTTAACACATCATCCGCCAACATCACAGGAGTAACGTTTAAAGATACCTGCATATCAACAAATTATAAATTGACGGTTAGAAAGACAAATTTATGTATTTTCCGTTACTTTTACAAATTCCGAACTATAAAAATTAGTTAAGACAATAGAATAAAGAAAGTGTGCTTAGAATATAATGGGAATTATTGGGTTGTTTTGCTTGTTTTTTATTTAGTTGTACACCATTTATTACATAAGAGCATCAATGTTGATTTATGGAGTGTGTGATGGTTTTTATTTTTTCTCATATAACCAATAAGGGTGTGTCAAAATTGTACATTGACACACCCTTATTGGTTATACAGATTATGTTTTAGTCTTTAATGATATTGAAATAGGTTTCAAGGAGTTCGTGTGCTGCTATGAATGAACTTATCTCATTGTTTAAGACACGTTGTTCGTAGTGTTGTAACAAGTCTTCTATTGTTTTGTTTTGGTAGAAATTGTCTTTTAGTTGTTCGTTTATACTTTCAAACATCCAATATTTGGCTTGTTGTGTTCTTTTATTTTCAAAGAATCCATTTGTTTGCGTATGAGCGACATATCTTTCCACCATATTCCACACATCATCCACTCCGTTGCCCTCTACAGCTGAACATGTAACCGCTTCCGGGCTCCATCCAGATTCATGTGGTGGGAATAGATGAAGGGCATTTTGGAATTGATTACGCGCCACTTTAGCTTTTTCGACATTACTACCATCACATTTATTGATAGCTATTCCATCAGCCATTTCCATGATTCCCCTTTTTATACCTTGCAGTTCATCTCCAGTGCCTGCGAGTTGGATAAGCAAGAAGAAATCCACCATTGAGTGTACCGCCGTTTCGCTTTGTCCCACTCCTACCGTTTCCACAATAATTGTGTCAAATCCGGCAGCTTCGCACAAGATAATACTTTCTCTCGTTTTACGTGCCACTCCTCCCAGTGAGCCCGCAGAAGGTGAAGGACGCACAAATGCATTTGGGTCAGTAGAGAGTCTTTCCATTCTCGTTTTATCCCCCAATATGCTTCCCTTACTTCTTTCTGAGCTTGGGTCAATGGCGAGTACAGCCAGTTTTTTTCCTTTACTTGTGAGCAAAGTACCTATTTCATCGATGAATGTACTTTTACCTGCTCCGGGAACCCCAGTGATGCCTAATCTGATGGCTTTTCCTGCATGTGGCAAGCATTTTTCTATGACTGCTTGTGCCATTTTTTGGTCAGCAGGCAGTGCGCTTTCAACAAGTGTAACCGCTCTACTGAGCATAGTAATGTCACCTTGTAAAATAGCTTGTACATATTCATCCACCGTAAAAGAGCGTCGCATTCGCTTCGGTCTTTTGTAGGGATTAACCATCGGCATTTCAGTGACGCCTTCATTCACTTTGAGTCCGATGTGTTGGGGATCGTTTTCCGGATGGTATTGCATAGTTGGTTATTTTTCTATTCCACTTTCCAAACCACCGTGATGATTGTGTTCGTGTGGTCAGGGTCATTGGTGATGACTGTGATATTTCGATACTGAGAGAGATAGGGGACTATGTATTGACAGGTGGCGAGTTACCTGCACTGGTGCTTGCTGACTCAATTTCAAGAATGCTTGAGGGCGTACTGCCTAATGACGAGGCAAAGGA
>CALGCU010000207.1 GCA_937886455.1 uncultured Bacteroidales bacterium
TTATGAGTAGGTTATATATGTAAGTGACATGGTGTAACCCTATTTTTACCGGACACCAATATTTTTTTATATTGGTGTCATGTGTTATCGCTTGAGCCAATGTAGTATGAGTTGTGCTGTTTTTATACCTATGCGAAAGAAGCTGAACAGTCCGAAGCGTTGTTTGCTGAATATGTTATTGATGCTTTTTCGCCACGAGTTGAGTTGTGTATATTGCATTTTGATGCCATTCCAATCCATCAAGAGTTGTTGTTCTTGATGTTTTAAGTTTCTTCTCAACTCGGTTTTACGAACATAGATATCGTTGAGTGTTCTTATTTTCAGAAAGTCGTTATTGTTCATTGATATCGTTATCTTCGTTTTCTTTAAAGAGTATTTTACTTAATTGGCGTATGAGAGGTGTAAGAAATAATTTTTCGCGGCATAGATATATGATGAGTAGTGTAATTAAGAATGTACATCCGACTATGCAGAATGCTATTATTTCACTGTTCATTAGTGTTCCGAGCCAATTAACCAGGGCAAATGAGAAGTATATACAGGCAGTGAGTGTGAGTGTTATACTACAAAAGAGTAGTAGTATGAGGGCTATGATTTGCCCCATTTTCTCTAAGAGTTCCAATCGGAGCAAATCATAGCGTGTGCGTAGATACTGTTGCCCGTGTCTGATTATTTCTTTATGGTCAGTCAAAGTGTTCATAATTTACTTTTCTTCAGACAATACTTCGTTAACAGCGGTTTCCAAGTCGGAATCAGTAAAAGCATGTTTGAGTTTGCTTTTCACTTTTTCGACAAAGGCATCAAAGGACTCTTTGTCCACGCATAGTCCTTTTTCTTTCAGTATTTGTGTGATTTTTTGTCGGGTATTCACTCCTGAGTCGGGGGCGAATAATATACCCGTTGCAATGCCGGCTACAATTCCTCCGGCGAAGGCAAAAAGATGTGATAGTTTCATAACAAAAGGTTTAGGTTATATAGGTTAATAATGTAATTTACCTATATAACATCCCTTGTGTTATTTTTGTTTTGTTGTTTAGTTTGTGTTTTTATTGACGAGTGTGTTGAATGCTTTAGGTGTAGGGCTTTCGAATCGTACTTTTTTTTGTGTTACCGGGTGTATAAATTCCAATATTTGTGCATGTAGTCCGATGCGTTTTATGCTTGATAGTCCTTTGCCGTATTTTTTGTCTCCTACTACGGGGTGACCTATTTCCGCCATGTGTACACGTATTTGGTTTTTTCTTCCCGTTTCCAATTGTACCTCTAACAGGCTATATGCTCCGTTAGTTTTAGTGACTTTATAGTGTGTGACGGCTTTTTGTCCTCCATTGTCGGTGGGTGAAGAAGAAACGCGTAGTGACTTTTTATTTTCGGTGAGCCAAGTTGTGATGGTGTCTTCCGTGTGTTGTGGGCATCCTTCCACCAAAGCACAGTATAGTCGTTTTGTGACGACTTGATGCCAGTTTTCTTGTAGGGCTTGTTGGATTGCCTTTGTTTTAGCAAACATCAATACACCAGAAGTTTCCCTATCGAGTCTGTGTACGGTGTATAGTTCCGCTCTTGGGTTTGCTTTTTTGAGGTGGTTTTTCAGTATGGAATATGCCGTTGTTTCATGAGATTCACGGTGTGTGGCCATTGTGAGCAGTCCTTCCTTTTTGTCCACAATTGCGATGTAGTCGTCTTCGTATATGAGTTTTAGTTTAGGGTGTTGTAGTTCTTGTTGTGCAATTCCGCTCTGTATGCGTATTGTGTCACCCTCTTTGAGTGTGTAGTTGTATTTTGTTTCGATGTGTTCGTTGACATATACCTGTCTTCTGCTGAGCATTAGTTTTACAGAAGTTCTGCTCATTCCTCCCATTTTTTCCATTAGGAATTGCATTAGTTCAGCCTCCTTTGTTGCTCTAAGCGTGGTGCTTTTCGTTTTGTTGGGGTAGTTTTTCATATAATGTCAATAATTTTTTGTGCAGCGTTGATTCCGTCCATGGCAGAAGATGTTATACCTCCCGCATATCCAGCTCCTTCTCCGCATGGATATAGTCCTTTAATTTCTATATGTTCAAATGTATCGTTGTCTCTTGGTATTCTCACGGGTGATGAAGAGCGTGATTCTACGCCCACTATAATGGCATCGTTTGTGAGGTATCCTTTCATTTTTCGGTCGAACTGTTTGAATGCATCTTGCAGTCGTTTTCGTATGTGAGGAGGTAGCCATTTGTGTAGCGGAGAAGACATAATTCCCGGTAGGTATGAACACGCAGGCAGTGTTTCTGAAGTGTGTCCATAGACGAAATCACGTAGTCTTTGTGCGGGTGCTTTCAAGTTGTTTCCGTTGTTTTGTTGCAGGCACAATTGTTCGACGTATTCTTGGTAGTATAGTCCGGCGAGGTCTCCGTATTTTGTAAACTCAGCAGGTATGTCTTCCGGTCTTATTTCCACAACTATTCCTGAGTTGGCATAAGGAGAGTTTCTATGCGAAGCCGACATACCATTGACGATTAGTCCTTGTTTGTCGCTTCCAGCCGGTACGATGTGTCCTCCCGGGCACATGCAGAAAGAATACACGCCTCTTCCGTCAGATTGGCACACGAGGTTGTAGCTTGCAGCCGGTAGGTATGGGTTTCTTGTTTTGCTGTGATATTGTATTTGGTCAATGAGTATTTGCGGGTGTTCTATTCTTACTCCCATTGCAAAACCCTTTGTTTCGAGTTTTATTCCTTGTTTATGTAGTGTTTTGTATGTGTCGTGTGCAGAGTGTCCGATAGCCAGAATGAGTTGTTGTGCCCTGAATGTTTTTCCGTCTTGGCAGATGCACCCTTTTATGTGTTTGTTTTCAATAATGAGTTGTGATAGTTGTGTGTTGAAGTGTACTTCCCCTCCGTATTGTATGATAGTTTCCCTCATGTGTTTTATGATAGAGGGTAGTCTGTCGGATCCGATGTGTGGGTGTGCTTCATAGAGTATTGTATCAGCTGCTCCGTGGTGATGGAATATTTCAAATATTCGTTGTATGTTTCCTCTTTTTTTTGATCGTGAAAAGAGTTTTCCGTCGGAGAATGTTCCAGCACCTCCTTCTCCGAAGCAGTAGTTGGAGTTTTCGTTCATTCCTTCGTTTCTGTTGATGTGTGCGATGTCGATTTTTCTATTGCTGACATCTTTTCCCCTTTCTAATATGATAGGTTTGTATCCGTTTTCGATAAGGTGTAGTGCAGCGAATAGTCCAGCCGGTCCTGCTCCAACGATGATGATAGGAGTTGCGGAATGTACGTTTTTATATTTGGGTGGTGTGTAGTTTATTTGTGGTGCATTTCCTCCGATGTATGCTTTCAGTGTGATGTTAACCTTTGGTTTTGCACTTCTTGCATCGATAGATTTGTGTGTAATCCTTATTTCGGAAATGTGTGTGAAAGGCAGTTGCAATGTGTTTGCAACTGCCTTTTTAAGTTTGATGTCTTGTGCCGCCACTTCAGGCGTTAAGACTAATTTTAGTTCTTTTTCTTGGGTCAAAACTTTTTTATGAAAGGTTCAGTGTTTTTTTATTGTTTTATAGCTTCCATGATTTTTGCTTCGATTTCATCGGCCAAATCCGGATTTTCTGTGAGTAGATTTTTCACGGCTTCTTTACCTTGTCCGAGTTTAGTGCCTTCATAGCTGAACCATGATCCGCTTTTTTTGACGATGTCACATTCAACTCCGAGGTCTACAATTTCTCCGATGCGTGATATCCCTTCTCCGAACATGATTTCAAATTCTGCTTTTTTGAATGGAGGAGCCACTTTGTTTTTCACCACTTTAACTCTTGTTTGGCTACCGATGATTTCTTCTCCATTTTTCACATTTCCAGCTTTTCTTATGTCTAATCTGACAGAAGCATAGAATTTCAGTGCATTTCCTCCTGTTGTTGTTTCGGGGTTACCGAACATTACTCCGATTTTTTCACGTAGTTGGTTGATGAATATGCAAGTGGTATTTGTTTTGTTGATAGTAGCTGTGAGTTTTCTCAATGCTTGTGACATGAGTCTTGCTTGTAGTCCCACTTTGTTGTCTCCCATGTCTCCTTCGAGTTCAGCTTTAGGTGTGAGTGCCGCCACGGAGTCCACCACTACTAAGTCCACAGCTGATGAACGGATGAGTTGGTCTGCGATTTCGAGTGCTTGTTCTCCGCTGTCTGGTTGTGAGATGAGTAGTTCGTTGATGTTTACTCCTAAGCTTTCAGCATAGAATCTGTCGAATGCGTGTTCAGCGTCAATGATAGCCGCAATGCCTCCGTTTTTTTGTGCTTGTGCGATTGCGTGTATAGCTAATGTTGTTTTTCCGGATGATTCGGGTCCATATATTTCTACGATTCTTCCTCTTGGGTATCCCCCTACTCCGAGTGCGAGGTTAAGTCCGATTGATCCTGTAGGAATTACAGGTATATCTTCAATTTTGTTGTCACCTAATTTCATGATAGTGCCTTTTCCATAGTCTTTGTCAATTTTTTCCATGGCGAGGCGTAGTGCTTTCAGCTTTTCTTCAGAAGGTTTTTTTATTTCGTTGTTAACTGCCATAAGTGTATATTTTATATGTGTTACAAAGATAGTGTAAAGGAGTAAAAGTAGCAAGTTTTGTGTGTGATTATTTTTGTTGTTTTGTGGTGGGGCGCTCGCTTTGCTTGCTATAGGACGGTCGGAGCCTATAGGACGCTGCGCTGCGCTTGCTGTAGTACGGCTTCGCCTGTAGTACGCTCATTGCATTCGCTGTAGAGCGTTCGTTTCACTCACTGTAGAACGCTACGCTGGAGGATGTTTATTGTAGATACATAGACGGAC
>CALGCU010000208.1 GCA_937886455.1 uncultured Bacteroidales bacterium
CCCGGAAGACTTTGGCACATGCGGATCATTCCAACTCACAGCAGAACACATCTGCAAGGATGACGAAGTAAACACATCAGCCTCAGGCGCATGCAAGGGCGCTGCCACCGGTGCTAATGATACGGGCGAAAAATATGCCGCTGCACGTGACCTTGACCATGAGAATGTCTATGTGAGAAATGCGGTGAAGGCATATCTGAAATGGATGAAACACGAAATGAAATTTGACGGATGGCGTTTTGACGTAGCCAAAGGATTCAAGGCAGCTCATTTCGGAGAATATGCCAAAGATGCCAATCAATATCTCTCTGTGGGAGAATACCTTGATGGCAACTATGATTTAGTAAACAATTGGGTGAATGGAACCGGCAAACAATCCATGGCGTTTGACTTCCCATTGAAGTTTAACGGCTTGAACAATGGACTCAAAGGGGGCGCCCTTACCAAATTGGTGTGGTCAAACCAACCGGCCGGGTTGATTCACAATGATATGCGCCGTTATGCGGTGACCTTTGTTGACAACCACGACACCTTTGAGCGTGGCAATGGCAACGACTTTGCTTCTATCGGCCAAAAAGACCTTATCTTGCAAGCCAATGCATTCATATTGAGCAGTCCGGGTATTCCGTGTGTGTTCTATCCGCATTGGGCTAAATACAAAGAAGATATCAAACCGATGATTCTTGCTCGCAAAGCAGTGGGCGTACACAGCCAAAGTGCTGTGACTATCACAGAATCAGGACGTGATAAATATGTGGCTACAGTCACCGGAAAGAACGGTACATTGATTATCAAGTTGGGTAGCGGCAGCAATGCAGGTAGCACACCAAGTGGCTACACCAAAGCAGCAGCCGGCACCAATTGGGGTATCTACATCAAGACCAATACAGCTCCTGCTCCTAAGTTGGTGGTGAACCCTGCCGGTGGAAGATACATCGGAGGCGTGACTGTAACCCTTAGCGCACTCAATGCTGACAAGATTTACTACACACTGGATGGCACAGAGCCTTCTGCAAGTTCTCATCTTTACACAGCTCCGATTGAAATCAAGAGCAACACCACGCTGAAAGCGATGGCTGTAGGAACAGGAGGACAAAGTGCTGTGCAAACCCATGAATATCAAACCGAACACAACGGTGAGCCAATCACTGTTCGTTCCCGCAAGCCCGCCGATTGGAATACAGTTTACCTCTGGGCGTGGGATAATAATGGTAATCTGTTTCCCGGCGGTGCTTCTGCGAAATGGCCCGGAGAAGCCATCACCGATGAGGGTAACGGATGGTGGAGTCACACTTTTGATGCCAATATATATGAAGTCAACATGGTGTTTAACGATGGTAAAGCATCAGGAGGCAAGCAAACAAGCGACCTCTACACCGACAAGTCAGTGTGCTATGCCATGTCGGGAATTGGCATTGCAGTGGAAACCGACTGTAATGGCACCGCACTGCGCGACACCCATGTGGAAAGCATAGCTGTGTATCCTAATCCGGCAAGCGATGTGCTGCGCATACAAGGTGTAGACGATGTGAAAGAAATGTGGGTATATTCCGCCACCGGACAAAGGATGGTTTCTGTGAGCAACACAGCCGAACTGAATGTGAGCGGATGGAGCAAAGGAATTTATTTCCTCATTATTAAGACAGATAACACTGTGCATAACGCACGCTTTATAAAAGAATAAGTTTTTTCAAGGTAAAAAAGATTGTTGTTTTTAATTGTTCTATTATTTATTATGTATTTAACTACACTGTCTCTCTACGGGGAGGCAGTGTTTTACCGAAAAAAACCTTTTATAAACAAATAATATTTTAATAACTAACAAAAAACAAAGTACGTATGAAGAAATTTACCTTTTTAATGCTTTTTGCTGTTATGGCAATAGCTGCTAATGCGGTGACTGTGTACTATGACAACACTAACACCAAATGGGACAAAGTAAATGCTTATGCATGGAAAGGATCTGGTACAACTACTTTAGGTGACTGGCCAGGTACTCAAATGACCGCTGTGGACGGACACGACGGATGGTTCCAAATCGATGTGAAAGATGCTGAGAATGTCATCTTTAATAATGGCAATGGAACACAAACCGATGACCTTACTGTAGATGCAGCAAAACCTTACTACAAAAACGGTGGATGGGCTGACTCATTCGGAGGTGAAGCAGTTCCTGAAGAAACTAAGTATTTCTTAAAACACCCATTTGATGGAGCCGGAAACTGGGAATGGAAAGAAATGACCAAACAAGCAGATGGTACTTACACCTTGGTGGCTAACTGGAATGGCGTGGGTGCTAACGTACACACAC
>CALGCU010000209.1 GCA_937886455.1 uncultured Bacteroidales bacterium
CCGGAATCAACTCCACAAACGTTTGGAAAACCGGGACACATCAACCCATTATATGCACAAGATAAAGGAGTCCTTAGAAGAGCAGGACATACAGAGGCTGCTATTGACCTCGCAAGACTGGCGGGACTACAACCGGCTGCTGCCCTCATAGAAATTATGAATGAAGATGGAACAATGGCGCGAATGCCTCAATTGATGGAAAAAGCACAGCAATTCGGCCTAAAAATCATCACCATCAAAGACCTAATCGCATACCGACTCAAAGAAGAATCCATCGTGGAAAAAGGGGAAGAGGCTGACTTGCCAACTGAGTATGGACACTTCAAACTCATTCCTTTTAGACAAAAATCTAACGGATTGGAACATTTTGCACTCATAAAGGGAGAATGGAAACAAGAAGAACCTATCTTGGTACGTGTACACTCTTCTTGCATCACAGGGGATATATTAGGTAGCAAAAGATGTGATTGTGGCGAACAATTACATGCTGCATTACGCATGATTGAAAAGCAAGGAAAGGGAGCATTGGTCTATCTTAACCAAGAGGGTAGAGGAATAGGGCTCATGGCTAAAATGGCTGCCTACAAACTGCAAGAAAAGGGAATGGACACTGTGGATGCTAATCTACATCTGGGATTCCAAGCTGATGAACGTGACTATGGAGTAGGGGCAAGCATACTGCATGAACTCAAAATCAACAAAATGAAACTCATGACCAATAACCCGGTGAAAAGAGTGGGATTGGAAGGATATGGATTGGAAATCGCAGAGATAGTGCCGATTGAAATCACACCAAATGAGTACAATAAAAGATATCTTGAAACTAAACAACAGAAAATGGGGCATATATTGCACTTGTAAAATAATATAAACGAATAAAATAATTATGATAGCACTCATCACAGGGGCTACTTCTGGATTCGGAAGAGCCGGAGCAATCAGATTGGCTAAATTAGGATATGATGTAATTGTAACCGGAAGACGAAATGAACGCCTCCTACAACTCGAAGAAGAAATCAAAAACAACTACCATACACAAGTAAGAACACTCTGCTTTGATATACGAAGTAGAAAGGAGTGCGAAAATGCATGGAATAGTTTGTCTAACGAATGGAAACAAGTAGATGTGTTGTTCAACAACGCTGGACTGGCGGCTTGTTCTGAACCTATAGGGGAAGCTGACTTGGATGACTTTGACAGAATGATTGATACAAATGTTAAAGGACTACTATATCTTTCACAACAAGTCATCCCGGTCATGAAGGAAAGAAAAAGTGGAATGATTATAAATCTATCTTCAATCGCGGGAGTGGAAGTATATCCAAATGGTAATGTCTATTGTGCGTCAAAACATGCGGTGACAGCCATCACAAAGGCAATGCGTATGGATTTATTACCCTATGGAATCAGAGTAGGCTCTATCTCGCCGGGAGCGGCTGAAACTGAATTCTCTATCGTTAGATTCAAAGGTGACGAAGAAAAAGCTAAAGCGGTCTATAAAGGACTTACACCGCTTAATGCGGAAGATATTGCGGATGTAGTAGAATTTATGGTTACCAGACCTCCTCATGTAATGATTAATGATGTTCTACTCACACCGGCACGACAAGCTAATACCTATGTCTATAACAGAACGGTATAAAGTAGAAAAATATAGTAGTACGCAAAAAAACAAATGCACAGTTATATACTTATCATATTATCTTTATGCCTTTCTGCATTCTTCTCTGGAATGGAGATAGCATTTGTCTCTTCTAATAAATTACGATTTGAACTGGAAAAAAGAGAAAAATCCATCACTGCAAAAGTGATGGGATTTTTCTATAGACATCCCCAACAATACATTACTACCATGCTTGTGGGAAACAACATCTGCTTGGTGGTTTTTAGTATGTTGATGGCTGAATGGTTGGAACCATATTTCAGAATGTTCATCACAGAAGACTTACTCATCTCGCTCTTACAATCCATAGTGGCTACGGTGATTGTGTTATTTATTGGAGAATTCTTCCCTAAGACGATATTCAGACTCAACCCCAATTTGTGGCTGAATGTATTTTCACCATTCTTATTTGTGATATACGTTTTGCTCTATCCTATCACGATATTCACAACATGGATCTCTGTAGGAGGATTGCGCTTGTTCGGAGTAAAATTGGACGAAAAAGTGGATGACATTACATTTTCCCGAACAGACCTGATGTATCTCTTGCAAGAAAGTTATGACTCGCAAGAAACAATTGAAAATGTGGAGGCTGAAGTAAAAATATTCCAGAATGTATTAGACTTCTCAAAAATAAAACTCAGAGATTGTTGCATACCAAGAACGGAAATTGTAGCGCTGCCTGATACAATAGCTGTGGAAGAATTGAAAAATAAATTCATAGAAACCGGACTCTCAAAAATACTGATATACACAACTGATATTGACCATATCATTGGATATATTCACTCATCTGAAATGTTTAATCATAAAGAAGAGTGGAAACAACACATCAATCAAGTGCCTATCGTACCGGAAAATATGGCTGCACAAAAACTCATGAAGATGTTTATGCAGGAAAAAAAGAGTATCGCTGTCGTGGTGGATGAATTTGGAGGAACAGCGGGCATTGTCACCTTGGAAGATATAATGGAAGAAATTTTTGGAGATATCAAGGATGAACATGATGTGAGAGAATATGTGGCAAAGAAAATCAATGATCATGAATTTGTGCTGTCCGGAAGATTGGAAGTGGAAAAAGTGAATGAACAATTCAATTTGGAACTACCCGAGTCTGACCAATATGAAACAATTGCTGGACTTATTTTGGAACAGTGTGGACATTTCCCTAAAGTAAATGAACTGATAAGAGTGGATAAATTTACTTTTAAATGTGTCAAAATGGCGGATAATAGAATAGATTTAGTAAAATTATTCTGTTAATGTTTTGAAACTAAAACAAAAGTCCGTATCTTCGTGCGCTCAAATCTTTTTAATATAATTTTGAAATTAAATATAAAGAAAAATGGCTATTTTACAAAAAATTAGAAATCAAAGTGTTCTACTTTTGGTCGTGGTGGGAGTAGCAATGTTTGCTTTCATCATTGGTGACTTCCTTAATTCTGGTGCTACCTATTTTAATAAATCAAGAGAAAATATAGGTAAAATCAATGGTGAAGCAATACACATCTTGGATTACACTGCCGCTGTGGACCAAATGACTGAAGTGTACAAAATTGAATCTGGGGCGCAGACCTTAACCGATGAAATTCATGCACAAATTCGTGCTTCTGTATGGGAAACATTGGTAAACGAAAAATTATTACAAGCTGAAGCAACTCGTCTTGGAATTACAGTTACGAAAGAAGAATTGGCTGAAAGATTGATGGGAGCAAAAATTCATCCTATCATTCAACAAAGAAGAGTATTCTTTGATGAAAATGGACAATTCAGCCCGGCTGTCTTGATGAACTTCCTCGGAGTAATTAATTCGGATGACGAGGAAATGGCTAACTCAGAACAAATCAAACAACTTAAACAATACTGGTTGTTCTGGGAAAATGCTGTACGTACTAGCATTCTACAAGAAAAATATGTGGCTCTTTTGGCAAATTCATTGACTGCTAACGCATTGGAAGCTAAAGATAACTTTGAAGGAAGAAACAAAGTGGCACAAGTTTCTTATGTAATGCAACCATACTATGCTCTGGCTGACTCGGCTTTCCAAGTAACTGACGCTGAAGTAAAAGCACTCTACAATGAAAGAAAAGAGCAATACAAACAAGAACCTAATCGCAATATCTTGTATGTGACATACCCTATCGTGCCATCTGAAGATGACTTCAACGAGGTAAAAGCATGGATTGAAAACCTTCAAGAAGAATTCACTACTACAAATGATGTTGTAGCTGTGGTAAACTCAAATTCTGATGTAATGTATGACGGACACTATTACTCAGAAAATACAGTGCCTGCTGAATTAAAAGAGTTTGCTTTCACTGGTAAAGAAAATGATGTAACACCGGTAATGTTTGACCAAACAAAATACTACATGGCACGCATCATGGAAACGGGTGTGCAATTACCGGACTCTGTTAATTTGAGACACATCTTCATGCTGGGAGACGACCAAACACGTGTTGATAGTATAGTAAACGCAATCAAAGCGGGTGCTGATTTCGCTACCCTTGCTAATACTTATTCTATAGCACAAACTGCACAAGTCGGTGGAGAATTGGGATGGATGCAACAAAACTCATTGCCCGAAAATATGGCTAAACCTGCATTCACTGAACCTGCAAATGCCGTCTTCACAGTAAAAGATGCACAAGGTGTACAAATATTCCAAGTCTTGGAAAGAAGCCCATTGACACCGAAAGTGAAATTAGCAATCTTGGAAAGAACTGTTGTACCTGGTAGTCGCACATATAGCGCTATCTACAACGAAGCAAAACAATTCATTGTTGAAAACGATAATGCAGAAAAGTTCCAAGCTGCTGCAAAAGAAAAAGGTCTGAGTGTACAATCTGGATTTGAATTGCTTGAGAATACAGAAACAGTAGGCACATTGGCACAATCTCGTCCTATTGTACGTTGGGCTTTTGAGGCAAAAGAAGGAAAAGTATCTGATGTGTTTGAATGTGAAGACAACTTTGTTGTGGCTACTTTGGTGAAAGTGAATGACGAAGAATACAAATCAGTGGATGATGTGGCTGTTGAACTTCAAATGGAGTTGAAAAACGATAAAAAAGCACAACAAATCATTGCTTCTTTAGAAGGTCAAACTTTGGAAAACGCTGCACAAACTCTTAACACCGATGTACAAAAAGCTGAAAATGTTAATATGGCTACTTATCGATTTGGAAGTGTTGGTGTAGAACCATATATAATAGGTGCCGCATCACAATTGGAAGCTGGCGCAACTTCACATCCATTGAAAGGTAATGCCGGTGTATTTGTAGTAAAAGCAGATAGCGTAAACACTAATGCGACAAACTATGATGAAGCATCAGAAATTATGCAACTTAATATGCGTCGTGCTTATTCACTCTCATACATGACACTGCAAATGTTGCAAGATGGAGCAAAAATAGAAGATAACAGAGCAAACTTCTATTAAACAAATGCACTAAAGATAATACAACAAGAGGAGAAGTTTTAATAACTTTTCCTCTTGTTTTTATTTGTCATTTATTTTATCTCTCATTACTACCATTTCTTCACATAAGCCACCCAGACCCCTAGGTCACTATCCCAACTCTAAAAAACCTCCAATAAAGTATTTATAGAATATGCCCAAAAAACTATAACCCCCTCACATTCAAGTTCTAACTGCACAGTCGCCCAATGACGTAGCGCTGTATTTATAAAATTTATTCGCCACACAAA
>CALGCU010000210.1 GCA_937886455.1 uncultured Bacteroidales bacterium
GAAGCCCACGCCGATATGTACGCACACGCACACACATCTACATAGTGTGTACTGCAAGAATATACATATCCCGAGGACATCAAAATGCTGCAATGCGTTGGATACTTGTGAATTTACCAGATTCCGAAATGCCAAGCGCAAAGCGTATTTGACGCCTTTATTATGTCTGCTATTCCCTCTATAGGGGTATATCCCTCAATGTGGAGTAGCGATCTGCGAAAAATGCAAATAGGGATGGCCTTATATACTTTTAATCTGCAATCATTTTTAACTGATACAAACCTGATAGTCTCGTCTGATTGTTATAATTTAGATTTTATAAGTTCTGCACCGCATAAACAAAATCACCGTTACCATACCGTTACCATTAGATAGGAATGGGATAGGAAGGAGTTTGTTTATCGGACACCAACATTATTTTTTCCAACACTCTGCACATTCTTACACTATACTCCTCATAGTCATTACAATATCATTGCAAACAGATACAAAACAGATAGGAACTAGATAGGAACTAGATAGGAACTAGGTAGGAAAAGGGTTGTGTTTGCCTATTTTTCTAAGTTGCATAAAGACACTTTTTCCTTGACCGGTGACGGCAATAAAAGTCTTTTTACCAAAGAAAAATATAGGACACAAATAAATACGCAATAGGTTATGCTGTTTGTTGTGGGTAGGGAGTGTTAGAAAGGTGCTCGGTAGGTGCAACCTTCTTTCCACCGTGAGCATCCATAACTTTTGTTACCACGAATGATTCTTCCCTGCTTGCACAAGGGACAACGAGTACCGGATATGTCGGATTTCACTTGTAGAGAAATGTCTGTCACCATCTGCTTCAACTCATTCAAAAAGTCAATCGCTACGTAATTACCGCGTTCTATGTCACGAAGTTTCTTCTCCCAAATACCTGTGAGTTCTGCCGACTTTAATAAGGCGGTGTGTATGGTGTTGATGAGTTCTATGCCGGTTGGAGTAGGGTGTAGGTTCTTACGCTCTTTACGGATGTAGTTGCGCTTAAATAACGTTTCAATGATAGCCGCACGTGTACTCGGACGACCAATGCCATTCTCTTTAAGTGCTTCTCTTAATTCTTCGTTCTCTATGAGTTTACCGGCAGTTTCCATTGCCCGCAGCAGTGTGGCTTCGGTGTATGGCTTGGGCGGGGGGGTTTGTTTGGCACTGATGCTGGGTGTGTGTTCTCCACTTTCGCCAACAGTGAACAAGGGAAGAGTTTTCTCCTCTTTGTTGTCTTCATCACTCTTGTCGTCATACACTACTTTCCATCCCGGTGATAAGATTTGTTTTCCGGTGACTTTGAAGGGAATCTTTGCCGCTTCACCCATTACAGTTGTTGTAGATATTTTAGCCTCAGGATAGAAGTTGGCAATAAAGCGCAAGGCCACAAGATCATACACCTTACGTTCTTGCTCGGTGAGTGCTTTAGGTATTTCACCGGTGGGTATGATAGCATGGTGGTCGGTCACTTTTTTGTTGTCAAACACTTTTTTGCTTTTGGGGAGTTTAATGCCTTCCAGAGGAGTGATGAGATTGCCGTAAAGTTGTTTGAGTTGTTTGAGTGTGTGAGGCACTTTGGGATAAATGTCATCGCTCAAATAGGTGGTGTCCACACGTGGATATGTGGTGAGACGTTTCTCATACAGCCCTTGAATGATCTTCAGTGTTTCATCGGCAGTGAAAGCATATTTCTTGTTACATTCCACCTGTAGTGAAGTCAGGTCAAACAAGCGTGGAGCACTTTCTGTTCCTTTTTTGTTCTCCACTTGTGTGATGGTGAAAATAGAACCCATGATTTGTTGAATGTAGGTTTGTGCTTCCTCTTCTGTATTGAAGCGTCCTTTCGTAGCAGAGAAGGTTGTGTCACGATAGACAGTCTTTAGTTCCCAATACGGTTCGGGGACAAAGTTGTCAATCTCTTGTTGCCTTTTCACAATCAATGCGAGTGTAGGTGTTTGCACACGTCCGATGGATAGAATTTGTCCTTCGCGTGCATATTTAAGGGTGTAGGCGCGCGTAGCATTCATACCTAGTAGCCAATCCCCAATAGCACGCATGAGTCCGGCTTCGTATAGGGGTTGATATGCCTCTTGTGGTTTGAGTTGTGCAAACCCCTCTTGGATGGCTTCGGCTGTAAGTGATGACACCCATAGACGTTTCACGGGACATTTACATCCTGCTTTTTGCAACACCCACCGTTGTATAAGTTCACCCTCTTGGCCGGCATCACCACAGTTAATCACCTCATCTGCTTTGCTCACAAGTTCTTTGATAATCTGGAATTGGCGTTGAATACCTTCCTCTTCCATAACTTTTATCCCAAATCGTTGAGGAATCATAGGAAGGCTACCAAGTGTCCATGCTTTCCAAGCCGGTGTGTATTCATGAGGTTCAAGTAGTCCGCACAAGTGTCCGAAAGTCCATGTCACTTGATAACCGTTTCCCTCATAGTAGCCATTACGTCGGGTAAAGGCTTTTAGAGAATCGGCAATCTCTTTAGCAACAGATGGTTTTTCGGCAATGCAGACTATCATGATTTAGGCGTGTTATTATCCATTAAGAATTGATAGTGCAAAGATACTGATTTTTATGTCAGGAATAGCATTAAAAGCATGCGCACATGCTTCTAAAGTTGAGCCGGTGGTGAGTACGTCATCCACCAGCAAGATGTGTTTACCATGTAAACTACTCGCATTCAAGGATTCAAATATACCTTGTGTGTTCTGATGACGTTCGTAAGGATTTTTATTGGTTTGTGTTTCGTTATCCACAATGCGTCTTACATGCTTAGTGCTGTAGGGAATGTCGCACACTTCGGAAATGCCTTTCGCCAACCATTCGCTTTGGTTGTATCCCCGTTTACGTTCTTTGCGTGGATGTAGCGGAACAGGTATAATAAGGTCAATGCCTTCAAAAAAATGGTCATTGATTAGTTCTTTGGCTACAGACTTGCCCAGATAATAGCCGATTTCTTTTTCGCCGTGATACTTGAATTTGTGCAATAGTTGTCTGAAGATGGTGCCTTTGGAAAAGAAATAGAATGCAGTCACACGCTCAGTGTGTACCTTACCCCAAAAGCGTTGTGCTGCTTCATTGTTCTTAAAGTCGGTGAAATAAGTGCGTGGAAGGTCATATAAACACACAGAACACAAACATTCTTCACCACGTAGCAAAGTTTCTCCGCAGCAAGCACACAGGTTGGGGTAGAATAAGTCGAATAGAGATTGAAGAATCTGAGGTATGTGCATCTTCTTTCAGGCAAGGAAGAGGAGTTGCAAACAATGAAATGCCTTAGGAACAAAAATGAGTAGTCCGATAGTGGCGGCTGTGATAGCACTTACTAATACTGCACCTGCGGCTACATCTTTTGCTTTTTTGGCTAATGGGTGTGACTCCTTAGTGGCAAGGTCTGTGACTGCTTCAATGGCGGTGTTGATAAGTTCGGCAGCAATTACACTACCTATACACAATAAGCAGGCTATCCATTCCATGATAGATATTTGAAAGAGAAATCCGCATACTATTACTAATACTGCAATACAACAATGAAATTTCAGATGTGCTTCACTCTTAAAAGCACATCTGATTCCATTAAATGCATATAGGAAACTCTCTATCTGTTTTTTCATTTCTTAAGAAGATAGTTACATATATTTTTGCGATATCTCCAGCCTGCAGCTATCAATAGTGACAAAACGTATGCTGCAACAAGAGCAAAGGCAATTGTCTTCATGCTTCCATTGATGGCACGTGGGTTCACAGTGAGGTGAGCAGGGAAATACAAGGGCAGACTATCACATACGAGTTCAATTTGTTTTCCTCGCAGTTGCTTTTGTAGAATAGATATCTCTTCATGGAAGAATTGTTTTTTCTGTTCGCCTATGATGAGTGAATTCTGGTGCAAAGTGAGTTTGGCATGTACTGGATCGTCCAAGTAAGCCTTTTTAGAGAGACTGTCCAAGTAGAGTATTTGTTGATTGTACATATTGACAGCATCACTCAATTGTTGCTGATGAATTTTATTCCATTCAACCATAGTAGGATGGTTGTTGAAATAGTGGAGCAGTCCTTGTTCTATTTCACTAACCTTGTCAATACGTTTTGTGCGGAAGCGGAAATAAAGACAGTTTTGCAATCGAACATTGAGCGTGTCGGTCAAGTCGTGCTTGTTGTTAAAGTCGATTTTATCAATTGTACTGTCATTGAGGTTGTCAATAGCATAGAATGTCTCCATTCGTTTGATACTGTTGGCAGCTTCGCTTGATATACCGCACTGTTGAATCAAGTTTTGCTCATTATGTATGGCTTGAGGCAGTGTCCATTCCAATTGTTTGCTGATTTCTTTGGTTATATCAGCTGATGGCCCATTAAGAACAGCCAAACCCTCTACATTATAGTAGCGTCTTTCTGGTTGTGAAAAAAAGATACCGATTGCTATGCCAAGTGCACAGATGATGATGGTAAGAACTAAGTGTTGGAAACTTAATTGCAAGCACCATCCTATGCCGGCAAACAAGCGATTAAAACATCGTCCTATCCAACGAAAAAAGATAATCAGTAGATCAAAAAGGTTGGTGTCTTTGTCTTCTTTCATAATAGATTTTGTAGGTGGTTAATATGTAAACACCATACGTCCCTGAGGACGTATGGTGTTAAAAGAATGTCTTTTGTCTTAGATGAATATGAGTTGCATCAAGATATATACAGGCAACAAAATAATCAATGAGAATTTAATCATGTAACCAAAGAAACTTGGCATCTTAACACCACTTTCTTCAGCAATAGATTTTACCATGAAGTTAGGACCATTGCCAATATAAGTCATAGCACCAAAGAACACGGCACCCATAGAAATAGCTTGAAGTAATATCTCAGGAATACCGGCTACATTTTCAGTACCAATTGCACTGAGTACTTCAGCAGGAAGTCCTTGTGCTAAACTGTGGAATGCTACTGCTGTAGGTGCGTTGTCTAGGAATGAACTCAATACGCCGGAGCAATAGAAGAATTGCCAAGGTTTGGTAAGACCTAAGTCAGCAGCATTGTTGTTGAGGTACATCATGGCAGGAATCATGGTAGTGAAGATACCTAAGAACACAACGGCCACTTCAATAATCGGTCCCCAAGAGAAGTGGTTATCTTCACGCACTTTCTTCTTGGTGGTGTATATAGATAAGAAGATGATAGATACCAATACGATTTCACGCAATAGTTTTAACCACATAGGAGCATGTTCTTCACCCATTTGTGGAATGTAGCCCGGGTTAATGAAAGCAACAGAAGCAATGATTCCGAGTAGGTAAAGGAAGTTGATAGTACCGGTAATGCGAATAGGTTGTACTTCACGGCTATCGGCAGAGAGGTTGGTCCAATCTTCTTTCTTGTAGTAGTATGAGTCAAAGATGTAGTAGAGTACTAATAAGAGAATACCTACGAATGCCCATTGAAGTATCATGCTAAAGAACCATGTAAATTCAGCACCACGCAAATAGAGTAAGAACAAGGGGGGATCACCAAGTGGAGTTAATAGACCACCACAGTTTGCCACTAATGCAATGAAGAATAGTACTGTGTGAACGGTGTATTTACGTTGTGAGTTGGTAGCTAATAGAGGACGAATCAATAACATGGCAGCACCGGTAGTTCCCATAAAAGAAGCTAATAACCATCCCAATCCAAGAAAAGCAGTGTTAATGGCAGGTTTTGCTTTGATGTCACCCGATAAGTGGATACCTCCGGTGGTAACAAAGAGGGCGCAAAGTAAGATGATAAAAGGCACATAGTCATAGATTAGTTGATGTTCTACATTATGAGCCAATCCATTTACGATTAACCAAATGGCTGTAGGAACTCCCAATAGCATTGAGACAATCAATTTGTTGCGATTGTTTTCCCACCAATGTTCGGCCACCAATGGCCCGACTGCGATAGTCAATAGCATGATTCCAAATGGAATCATTGCCCAAGCCGGCATTATGAATGCTTCCATAATAGTTGAGTTTTTTAATTATTTATAAATTAGTTATGATAGTTTGTTGTTAATAGTCGTTAGTTTAATAACGTTGCAAAGTTACGCATTCTTTTAGCTTGTTAGATGTGGGCTTGCGTTTTATTTTGTGGTTAAATTGACACAATATGCGCAAGTTTCATCTATTTGTGTATATTCTTAATCCATTCTCTTGCGTTTACGAATGCTTCCATCCAAGGTGTGATTTGGTCATTGTTCTTACGCTCGTTAGGATAATATCCCCATTGCCATGGGAAGATCGCACGTTCTAAGTGAGGCATCATAGCCAGGTGTCTTCCATCATCAGAGCAAATTCCGGCTACGTTATAATCCGAGCCATTCGGGTTAGCTGGATATCCTTCATAAGCATACTTGGCAATGATGTGGTAGTGGCTTTCAGGATTAGGGAGTTGGAATTTACCTTCTCCGTGTGCTACCCAGATACCCAGTCTGCTACCCGCCATTGAACCAAACAATACAGAATGGTTTTCCGGAATGTCAAGTCCTACAAAGCAAGATTCAAATTTATGTGAGTCATTGTGTAGCATACGTGGTTGTTGCTCATGTTTGGTGAGAAGTCCGAGTTCCACCATAAGTTGACATCCGTTGCAAATACCTACT
>CALGCU010000211.1 GCA_937886455.1 uncultured Bacteroidales bacterium
TGATGTAATTTCAGCCCAGTGATAGGTAAACAAGAAAGATTGCGAGCATGAAGCAGCATTTGATCTCTATCTTCACCCGGCAAACCTAAAATAAGATGTACTACTACCGGTATTCCCCTTGAAGTTGTTTTTTGTATCGCCTGTACAGCACATTCATAATCATGTCCTCTATTTATTCTTTTCAGCGTAATATCAGATGTGGACTCTACACCATACTCTATCGTCACCAATGCTTTTTTATTTAATTCAGCCAGATAGTCTAATAAAGGTTCATCCACACAATCAGGGCGTGTACCTATGGTTATGCCCTCCACACCGGAACATGCCAATGCTTCTTCATACATTTCCTTCAATCTGATTAAAGGAGCATAGGTATTAGTGTATGACTGAAAATAGGCAATGTATTTTTGGTTGGGATATTTTTGCCTAAAAAAGATTATCCCCTCCTCTATTTGTTGCGATATACTTTTTTGTGGTTGGCAATATCCCGGTACAAAAGCCTGGTTATTGCAATACGTACATCCTCCTCTACCTACCCTTCCATCTCGATTAGGACAAGAGAATCCGGCATTGATTGATATTTTTTGATATCTTGTCATTGATTAAGCATACTCAAAAACTCTTGTTCTGTAACAATACTCACTCCCAATTTTTGTGCTTTTTCCAACTTAGCAGGTCCCATATTCTCCCCCGCCAAGATAAAATCTGTCTTTGCAGATACAGAAGCAAGATTCTTTCCACCATTCTTTTCTATGATTGCTTTATATTCCTCCCGAGAATGAAGCGAGAATGTGCCACTAATCACAATAGACTTACCTTTAAGAATGTCCGATTGTGGAGTTATTTTATCTTCATCCATTCTCATTTGTAAGCCAAAGGCTCTAAGTCGCTCTACAATTAGTAAATTCTCCGGTTGTGCAAAGTAATCTATTATACTGCGAGCAATTCGCTCACCCACTTCATCAATAGTAATGAGTTGTTCGTAAGAAGCCTGTATAAGTTTATCCATATCATGGATAGCGTAGGCTATTTTTTTTGCTGTAGTTTCACCCACGAATCTAATACCTAATGCAAACAAGACTCTTTCAAAAGGCACTTGTTTAGAAGCCTCACACGCCTCTTTAATTTTATAGGCAGATTTAATTCCTAATCCTTCCAGACGCGCCAAATCAGGCACTTTGAGATCATATACATCTGCTATATTGCGTAACAAACCATTCTGAAACAGCAAAGCGATAGTCTCTGTTCCAAGCCCTTCTATGCGCATTGCTTTTCTGCTCACAAAGTGTTCTATCTTACCTTTCTGCTGAGGTGGACAATTAGCCTCATTCGGACAATAATGCGCCGCTTCACCCTCATATCTAATCAAGGAAGCACCACACTCCGGACATTTTTTAGGGAATGTAACCTTATCACCGATGAGGAAGCGCGCTTCTTTATCAACCCCCGTAATCTTTGGAATGATTTCCCCACCCTTTTCCACAAACACCATGTCACCAATATGCAGGTCTAAAGCTTCAATAATATCAGCATTGTGCAGTGATGCTCTCTTAACAATTGTGCCAGACAATTGCACCGGGTCTAAATTAGCAACCGGAGTGACAGCACCAGTTCTTCCCACTTGATACGACACTTCATTGAGGCGCGTACATGCGCTTTCAGCCTGGAATTTATACGCGATAGCCCATCGAGGAGACTTAGCCGTCATGCCCAATACCTTCTGTTGCCGTTCATCATTAACTTTTAGCACAATTCCGTCAGTAGCAACAGGCAGCGTCTTACGCTGTATATCCCAATAAGCAATATAGTCCATTATTTCCTCTACAGATTGGCACACCTTGATGTGTTCAGATGTTTTCATGCCCCATTCTCGCGCAGATATCAAGCATTCCGAATGTAGCGTAGAAGGGAGTTGCTCTCCTAAGACATAATAGATATAAGCATCCAATTTTCTTTCTGCTACCACAGCCGGATTCTGTTGTTTAATTGAGCCAGAAGCCGCATTACGTGGGTTGGCAAAAAGCGGTTCTTCCTGACGCTCTCTCTCTTGATTTAATGCCTCAAAAACAGTCCAGGGCATCAAAATTTCACCTCTAAACTCCACTCTATCCGGCGCACCATCTCTCAGTCTGAGAGGCACACTCTTAATAGTACGCACATTGGCCGTTACATCATCTCCCATCACGCCATCTCCACGTGTTACAGCTCGCGTGAGTAGTCCATCCTCATAATATAGCGAAATAGAAGTGCCATCAAATTTAAGTTCACAAACGACTTCAAACGGTTCATCAATTGATTTACGGATTCTTTCATACCAATCTCTTACTTCCGCTTCCGAATAGGTATTTGCCAATGATAGCATTGGATAGCGATGTTGCACTTGTTGAAACTCCTTAGTTATGTCACTACCCACTCTTTTAGTAGGCGATGACGGGTCGTAACATTCCGGATGTGCCTCTTCCAGGCGTTCCAACAAATGCATTTTTTCATCAAACTCCTTATCAGTAATAGTAGGAGCAGATAGAACATAATAATTGTAATTATGTAGGTCGAGTTCCTTTCTTAATTGAAATATCAGTGCTATTTCATCCATACTATTTCACTATAATTTTCAGTTGCGCCACTTTTGCTTCGCCATAAACATTAGCGATATAAATACCAGATGGTAGTTTAGTTTGAGCCTGATAATAATCCGATGATATTTCCTCATCAGCCACTTGAACACCCATTAGAGAATAAATACGCAATCTTCCACCCTGAGCGCGTTGAATAATGAGTGGGAGTTGTTCCGTGACAAGACATGACACCGGCGGATTATTCCAGAAATTTTCTATTCCAGTGTTTGCATTATTTCCCAACGAGAGACCTACTATAATAGGGTCATGATCAGAACTTCTAAACATGGTATTATCCGAACTCTTATCGTAGGTATAAGCATCACGTTCATCTGAGTTGATGTGATAAGCCGTCATTCCTGTCACCTGCTTATATAAAGCAGGATTAGCCAAGGCATGATCCAAATAGCCCACAGCACCTTTGTAGGAATATGAGTAGGAAGAATCAGCATGAAACGCTCTGTGCAGGTCCACATACCCTGCATCCACAAACACTTTGATAGGATCTTCCTTTGCGTAGGCATTAAGGTCTCCCATGACAAGTACGTCTTCATCACCAAAGTATTTTTGCCACATTTCAGCCTCATCCACAACAGCTTGAGCTTCTTTTACACGCGTTGCATTGTACACACCCTGTCCATCACCTTGATTAGCATTATCTCCTGTTGCAGAGCCAGTTTTAGCTTTAAAGTGATTAAGAGAGAAGATGAATTTCTCTCCATTCTCTTTGAGTACGAATGCTGCTGCCTTTTTTCTTTTTTGTGGAGATGGATTATCAATGTGTTGTAATTGTCCGTATGTATTAAATCTATCACTTCTGTATATATATCCCACCTTAGTGTAACTACCGGAGCTTGTAGTTCCGTCGTTGATGTAAGTATAAGTATGTCCTAAACGTGTAGTAAGGGCTGCAGCCATTTTGCTCAATGCAGCTTGTCCTTGTTCAATCTCCAAAAGACCATATATATCAGCATCAACAGCTACGAGTGCATTTAATAATTTTGCGTGTTGACGTGCCAATTGAGATTCATCATCAGCTCCATATCCGGTATCCAAATTATCCACCAAATAATACTCCATATTTAACGCACACACCTTTACATTATGATTACCTATATCCTCATGTCCTTTGAGAAGTTCTTCTCTTGTATTTCCCACAAACTGAACATTTCCCACAGCAGTCAAACTATTTGAGGATGTTACCTTTGCTGTGAGGCGCACAATCCGTTCTCCCATACGATGATAGCCAAACACCCCATACAAACGTACAACACCTGCAGAGTTAGCCCCAATCAATGCGTTGTATTCAGATGACATTGGATAGGCTTGATTAGTAGGTGAGAATATTCTTCTGGGTGACACTTCATAATAGGAGTTAGAATAATTATTCGTAACATACAATGGTGTTTCAAAAGTTACCGTTTCACCAACATACGCCGACAACTGAGAATAGGTCCATGTATCCGGATTAGAAATTGTAATGATTTCTTGCGCCTGTCCCCATAGACAAACGAACAGAAATAGTAGAAATAGCTTTGTTTTCATACTTATCATATAGTTTGAGAAAACAAAGGTAAAAAAAAATCTCCACACTTTATCAGTGCGGAGATTTTTCTTATCAAGATATACGATTATTCTTGGTTCAAAGTAACACGTTTGAATGCGGTTACTGTAACGCCAGCTTTTTTGAGAATATCTTTTACCAATTCTTTATCTTCTGACATCACATAAACTTGTTCCACCAAAGTAGATTCTTTCAAGAATTTAGCCAAACGACCTTGAGCAATCATTTCCACTTTCTTCATGTTAATGTTAGCTTCAGCCTCAGCAGGAACAGTAGCACGGATATTGCGAGCCACTTCAGCTTGTTCAGGAGTTAACCATCCCTTCGCCATATTACTTTCGATGTGGTCATCGCTATCAGCATGAGCAGGATTCAATCCAGCTTTTTTGAGTGCCAATTCTACAGCTTTATTAACTTCGTCTTGTTTTGTTTTTTCAACAGCCAAGCTCAATTCTTTTTCTTTTACTTCAGCCGGAACTGCATCAGCGTCCACTGCGATAGGTGACATTGCAGCAACTTGCATTGCTACTCCGTGTAATACAGTTTGGTCAGCAGCGTTTTCAGAAGCAGCTACGATAGTTGAAAGTTTATTACCATTGTGGTTATAAGCATCCACAACAGGAGCTTGAAGGAATACATAGTCAGACAACTCCATTTTTTCTCCGGTAACACCAGAGCGTTCAGTTACCATTTCAGTTACAGTGTGTCCTTCTACAACTATGTTAGCCAATTCTTCCAGTGATGCAGGTTTTTGTTCCAAAGCGATGTCCAAAATTCTTTTTACCATCGCTACGAAATCAGCATTCTTAGCCACGAAGTCAGTTTCACATTTTACAGCTACGATTGCTCCAAAACCATCAACAGCTTTAGCCAACACACATCCTTCAGAAGCTTCTCTATCAGAGCGTTTAGCCGCAATAGCTTGTCCACGTTTGCGGAGCAAATCTTTTGCTTGTTCAAAATCTCCGTTTGCTTCTTCGAGCGCTTTTTTAACGTCCATCATACCAGCACCGGTGATGTCACGCAATTTTTTTATATCAGCAAGAGTTACTGCCATAATTCTTTTACACTTAATCAGTTAATTAATCTTCGTTTTCTTTAGAAGCATACTTTTCAGCAGCGCGTGCATTCAAAGCAGCTTCATCTTCTTTAGAGTTGCGTGCTTTGCGAACACGTGTTTTGCGTTCTTTAGCTTCCGGTGCTTGTTCAGCAGCTGCATCAGCATCAGCTTTTTCTATTTTACGTTCTTCCAATCCTTCTTTCATTGCTTCAACAACAGCAGCAAGAATCACATCAATAGATTTAGTTGCATCGTCATTAGCAGGAATTACGTAATCCACCATACGAGGATCAGAGTTAGTATCAACGATACCGAACACAGGGATACCTAAGCGTTGAGCTTCACGTACAGCGATGTGTTCTTTCATCACGTCAACTACGAACAAAGCAGCAGGCAAACGCAACATATCAGCGATAGAGCCCAAGTTCTTTTCGAGTTTTTCACGTTGACGAGAGATTTGTAGTTTTTCGCGTTTAGAAACATTGTCAAAAGTTCCATCTTGAGTCATTTTGTCAATGTTAGCCATTTTTTTAACGGCTTTACGAATAGTAGGGAAGTTAGTAAGCATACCACCAGCCCAGCGTTCAGTGATGTAAGGCATACCTACTTCTTTAGCTCTTTCAGCCACTACGTCTTTAGCTTGTTTTTTAGTAGCTACGAAAAGCACTTTACGACCTGATTTAACCACTTGTTTAAGAGCAGCAGCAGCTTCATCAATTTTTACTACAGTTTTGTTCAAGTCGATGATATGGATACCATTACGTTCCATAAAGATGTAAGGAGCCATTGCGGGGTTCCACTTACGTTTGAGGTGTCCAAAGTGACAACCTGCTTCCAATAATTGTTCGAAATTAGTTCTTGGCATTTTGTTTTTATTTAATTGTTTACATTCTGTTTAATCAGCCACACAGTAGTTCTAATTCACATTGAAGTCTGCATGGTTTAGATACTAAACGATTATTTGCTTTTTTAACAACCAATTTCCATCCTTCGAATGAAAGATGGAAATTGTTGATAGGATAAATATTAACGTTTTGAGAATTGGAAACGTTTGCGAGCTTTTGGTCGTCCCGGTTTCTTACGTTCCACTTCGCGTGGGTCACGAGTCATGAATCCTTCAGCTTTCAATGCCGGTTTATCTTCCGGATTGATTTTTACCAATGCTCTTGCGATAGCCAATCTGAGTGCTTCAGCTTGTCCTTTGAATCCCCCTCCACAAAGGTTAACTTTAATATCGTATTTTTCAGCTACTCCCAAGGTGTTTAGA
This sequence comes from uncultured Bacteroidales bacterium, assembly GCA_937886455.1. Lineage (GTDB taxonomy): Bacteria > Bacteroidota > Bacteroidia > Bacteroidales > Paludibacteraceae > Gallipaludibacter. The sequence goes on from CALGCU010000211.1 coordinate 6,507, forward strand.
GGTTGTTTCACTACATATTGGAGAATAGAAGAAGGGAAATACACTTCCAATTCGCGTTTATTGATGATAACTTTACCGCTTCCTTCGTTAACGAAAACACGGGCAACAGCCGCTTTTCTTCTTCCTAAGGCATGTACTTGTTCCATGTGCTTTCAATTAATTTAATGCATTAATATCAATTTGTTTTGGTTGTTGTGCTTGTTTGTTGTGTTCTGCACCTCCAAACACATAGAGATTGCCCATTAATTGGCTGCTCAAACGGTTTTTAGGCAACATACCTTTTACAACTTTTTTAATCAAGCGTTCAGGTGATTTAGCCAAAAGGTCAGCTGGCGTAAATTCACGTTGTCCACCCGGGTGTCCTGTGTGACGATAGTACACTCTTCCATTCCATTTGTTACCTGTAAGGCGCACTTTGTCAGCATTGATGATAATCACATTGTCACCACAGTCTACATGCGGGGTGAAACTTGGTTTGTATTTTCCACGTAGCAATTTAGCCACACGTGTGCAAAGACGTCCCAGCACCATATCAGTTGCATCTACTACAACCCATTCTTTTTGTGCTGTTGCTTTGTTTACAGAAACGGTTTTAAAACTTAACGTATCCACTTTATTTTTTTCGTTTTATAGTTAATCAATCGGTTTTCACCACAGGTCAATACTTGATTTGAATGAGGCTAATCGGAACAAACTCAAGCATTTATATCCCGTAATTACAACCCATAAACTCGGATAATAAACGGACTGCAAAGGTAGTACTTTTCTTTTTATTTTACAAATAGTTGGCATTATTTTTTCTCTTTATTTTGTAATTTTTTTTCGTGTGACGAAATATGGGCTATGATTAGGGAGAATCTAAGTGGTGATTATTTTTTCCTGCCGAATGAATTTTGTATGTATTTTTGATTGTGTGGTTGCACGACATTTATTCATAGGGATTAGGGAGTTGTTCTTATCTATTTTGTATCTGTTGTGTATCTTATTCCTATCTAGTGGTAACGGTGATGATAGGACGGGCGGAGCCCTATAGGACGCTCACTATGTGAGCTATAGGACGGCGGAGCCTACAGGACGTTCGCAGAGCGAACTATAGGACGCTGCGCTGC
>CALGCU010000212.1 GCA_937886455.1 uncultured Bacteroidales bacterium
AGCCCTTTTGCTGTATACAGAACGCATTCTTCAATAGTTGAAGGTGGATGGGATAAAGGGTCATACAATTCAGCTGGCGCTCTTCAATGTTATAGTGAACTATATTCAGACGTTTATAAATGGATGGAAGAAGGCTGGATTGATTATGTAGTGCCTCAACTATATTGGGAAATAGGGAAAAAAGTGGCGGATTATGAAGTGTTGGCCAAGTGGTGGAGCGATAACTCCTATGGCAGAAATCTCTACATCGGCTTATATGCCTCTCAACTCACTAATCCACACGCCCCTATGGCATGGCGCAAACCCAATGAGTTGGCTCGGCAGATGAGACTCAATACGCAATATCCGCAAATAGACGGATGTATGCTGTATAGTACACAAGCAATTATGAAAAATCCCCAAGGATTATGCGATAGTTTACAGCAAGTTTTCTACACGCATGACGCTTTACCTCCCATCAATCGGAATATAGAAATTGATACATCAGCCGCGCCCTACAACTTACGATTAGTGGGAGAAAACGAAAATGCCTTGCTCTTGTGGAACTCAGAAGATGAGGAGGGAGGATGTGCGGTGGCTTACTATGTGGTGTATGCCTTCCCCGGCGACAGCGTTGGCAACCTTGACAATCCCCAGAATATACTTTGCAAAACAGCGGCAAGAGGGATTCCGCTTCGCCAATATCTCAATCGACTCACAGGCTCTTCCTATACCTTTGTGGTTACAAGTATCAATAAATACAAATGTGAGAGCCAACCCTCTACGTCAGTGATATGGAAACCTGCCCGGTAAGGGCTTGTGGGATGAAGCAAAAAAATAGTGTATCAATTTTTTTGATACACTATTTTTTGAATAAAGTGATAGCGCAATTATTTAGCGGCAATCGTTTCAATTTCTACAAGAGCTCCCATAGGAAGTGCTTTTACAGCAAAAGCAGAGCGGGCAGGGAAATCCTTGGTGTAAACTGTTTTGTACACTTCGTTCATTTCTGCGAAATAACTCATGTCAGCCAAATAGACGGTTGATTTCACAACGTCGTCATACGTGTAACCGGCAGCTTCAAGAATAGCACCTACATTCTTCAAAGATTGTTGTGCTTGTTCAGTTACAGTGGTGCCATCAATTTTTCCTGTAGCAGGGTTCACCGGAAGTTGACCTGAGATGTAAAGCGTTCCATTTACTTCAATAGCTTGACTGTAAGGACCGATAGCAGCAGGTGCGTTGGTTGTAGCAATAACTTTTTTCATAATAGTGTGTTTGATGATTATTATTTGGTTATTTTAGATTTAATTGTATAACAAACACCATCCTTAGCTAAAACAGTGTTGGCAAAAACCTCTTGTGCTTCTTTTAAAAGCACTGTCTTGTCACTATGACGGGCTGAGTAATGTCCAATAATTAATTGGCCCACTTGCGCTTTTTGGGCAATGTCGGCTGCTTGTCGGGCTGTGCTATGCATGGTTTCCTTTGAACGGGGCAGCATTGAGTCATCATACGTTGCTTCATGATACAAGCAGTCCACACCTTCAAGCCAGGGTATGAGTTTTTCAGAATAGGCAGTGTCGGAGCAATACGCGTAGCTAACAGCCGGTGTAGGAGGGGTGGTGAGCCGTGAGTTCTCAATGATACGTCCATCGGGTAATGTGTAGTCGGCTCCTTGCTTAATTTTAGCAATCTGATGGAGAGGGATTTCATACGCATCAATCATTTCACGTAGAATGTGTCGTTCCCTCTCTTTCTCTTGAAACAAAAAGCCACAACATGGCACACGATGTTTCAAGGGAAGTGAATAAACCAACGTGCTTCGATCTTCATAAATCAACTGATGTGTATTCGGATTGATGGGCTCAAAGCAAATGCGATATGGCATGTCGGCACAGCAATAATCCAACATGGGTTTCAACATCTTTTCAAGGTCCGGATGGGCATGAATGTGCAAATCGGCAGTGCGTTTTAACATTCCAAAACTTGATAACATGCCAATCAAGCCAAACCAATGATCACCATGAAGATGGGAAATAAAAATATGATTCAGACGATTGGTCTTCACGCCATATTGGCGAAGGCGAATCTGAGCTCCTTCACCGCAATCTATCATAAACTGCTTATCGCGGAGTTCTAGTATCTGGGCACTTGGAAAATGCTCACGAGTGGGAAGAGCAGATCCACATCCTAATATAGTAACGGTGTTATTCACGGGCTGGTGTGTTTTATTCGTCTTGTGGGCGACTCTTACGTTTCAACTCAAAGTCACGACCCAAGTAATTTTTGCGGACAACAGGATTGGCTGCCAATTCTTCCGGTGTGCCGTGAAACAATATCTTACCCTCAAAAAGCAAGTACGCTCTGTCAGTAATCATCAGTGTTTCATCCACATTGTGGTCGGTGATAAGAATACCTATGTTCAAGTCCTTCAACTTCCAAACGATGAACTGAATGTCTTCAACGGCGATGGGGTCAACACCAGCAAAAGGTTCGTCAAGCAAAATGAAGGCA
>CALGCU010000213.1 GCA_937886455.1 uncultured Bacteroidales bacterium
TTGTGTCATATCCTTCTTTGAGCTTTTGTCGCGCAGTGTCGTAGTTAGCGCCCACTTTGTTGAGTTCTACTGCCGCAATGCTGTTTCCATCTTTCAGGATAGCCAACAACAAATGCTCTGTGTCGGCCTCTTCTGCCTTGCATTGTCTTGCTTCTAATTCTGCCATATTCTTCACCCTTTCTGCTTGTTTGGTGAGAGAAAGTACGTCGCTCATCGCACCCACACTGCCTCTCACTTGATTTTCAATGCTTGCTTTTAATTCTTTCACTTCCACTCCACATGCTTCCAACACCTTCACTCCCCGACATTCTTCTAAGCGAAGAAGACCGAGAAGCAGATGCTCGGGAGCAACACTGTCATTGCCCAATCTTTCTGCCTCTTGACGGCTGAAAAGAAATACCTTATAAAGTGATTCGTTAAATGTCATAGTCCTGTCTGTTTTTTGCTTGTTGTCCGCCATTATGGCAGATTATACACCGAATGAAATGCTTGATGAGGGTTGGATTAACGCGCTACGTAGTATTTTAACCAATTGGTAAATAGTAAATTGGCGCATGATCTCCAACGCACAAGGGGTTCTTTCTCCGGATTGTCTTGTTCATAATAATTCTTCGGAATATGTATATGCAAACCCTTTGCCAAATCTCTCACATATTCATTGTGCAGTGTTTTTTTATTGTATTCGGCATGACCGGTCAGGTAAAGGTCATTCCCATTTTTCTCCACCACCATATACACGCCTGCCTCCTCAGATATAACAGGTGTCTCCAGCAAGCCTGTTTGCTCTATATCGCTTTGCCTCACTTCGGTGTATCTGCTGTGGGGAATATAGCACACATCATCCCAACCGGTGAGAATCAAAGGACGTCTCGCCGAACTGAGTCGATGTTCAAACACACCAAACTTCTTGGGTGTGAAAGCATGCTTCTGAATGCCATAACGGTGGTACAACCCGGCTTGCGCTCCCCAACATATATACATCGTGGAACCCACATGTGCCCTGCTCCAGTCCATGATGTCACACAACTCTTTCCAATAACTCACTTCCTCAAAGGGTAAGTGCTCCACAGGGGCGCCGGTCACAATCATGCCGTCCCATCTACTGCTCGCCACATCCTCAAAACATGCGTAATGGCGTGATAAGTGTTCTTCGCTGCAATGCTTGCTCACATGGGTGGACATCCGGAGCAATGTGAGTTCCACCCACTCCGCACTATGGGACAACAAACGCAAAATGTCTTTCTCTGTCTCTTCTTTGAGAGGCATGAGATTGACCAAGAGAACCTTTAAGGGATTCACCCCCTTGGGCGTGCTATCTGTAATGTCGTTCGGACTGATGCCCTCTGCTATCAACTCCTGAATGCAGGGTAGCCCCTTTGATACTATAACCATAAATCTGTTCTATTCTTTTTTATACCTGTTTTGTTACTTTCTCAATGCAAGCAGGATAATGCTCACACCGCTGTATTGCCCTCACCTATACTCACACTACTTTCTGCGGGAAAAGTATTTTCTGTACAACTGACGATAGGCAGGAGTACTGACAAATCGCTCTAAAAAATGCAGAAGCGATTGCTGTAATTCTTGATTATGTTGATTCACCACCCATCCGCAGGGTTGGTCAAAACCTATACTCTGTGAAAAATCCAAGTCAGGATAAGCCACTACCCATGGATGAGCATGTATATCCAAACATAGACCATACTCCTCCTCGCCATTTTGGATGTTTTGCACGATGTCTGTCTCTGTGGTGTGTTTACCCGACACCATCTCAATATCTATCTCCAACTCCTCCATCAGGTGTTCCAACCGCATGTGGTAGGCTTCATCTGAAGGCACCAACACGCGTTTCCCATCTAATTGGCGGAGGTCGTCAATCTGTTGAGATGTCTTGCTGCTCACCAACTGTATTCTGGCATGGTAAGGCAGAGGACAAGGAGCAAACTGTTGCTGAATGTCAGCTGTGAGCAATACATCGGTGGCTAACACATGGGCTTTATGCTTTCGCAATGCCCGCAACTGCTCGTTACGTCCATTAACAATCTGTACCTCTAATTCTAAACCCATGGAGTCGGCATACGCTTTTATGAGCTCATAGTGAAATCCCATAGAGTCCTTACACTGAGCATCAAAACCCCAATGTGCATCATCGGTTAGCCATACAAGGCGCTTACGCTGAGTGATTTGCCTGTAATCATCACGCACTATTTCTCGCCAATCTAAGCAGAGCAACAACAATAAAACAGCCGCCAAAATAGCGGAGATAATCACGCGCTTGCGCTGCTGCTTACTCATATTTTTTGTCTCTTCTTGCACCTTGCGAAAGTAGCAAAAAAACTTCTTTCCGACAAATAAAATCCACTCATCACAGCCTAGTGTACTTGGATTCTTTTGGTTGCTTACATTTCTCTACCCAAAACTAACTAAAAAAGCACTGTCCCCACTATCACCCTCTCACCCTTAGCGGATTCTTGTACCACACTCCTCACATTCACTACTATATAATTACAAACAGATACAAAACAGATACCAACTAGATAGGAACTAGATAGGAACTAGATAGGAATAAGATAG
>CALGCU010000214.1 GCA_937886455.1 uncultured Bacteroidales bacterium
AACGGTATGTACATCGCAGCGGTCATATCCTTGGCTCTAATCATAGGGTATGGGCTATTCATCTTACCATCATTCAAGCCCCAACGATAGGTAGCATGTTTGTTATACAACGAAGTACCCAAACCAAGTGCTACATAAGGAGTTACTGTATAAATCTTTGCATTACGATTTTCTACAAAACCGTATCTCAAAATATTAAATTCCGCCATCAAATCAAGATTCCAAACACCATTATAGAAAAACAAACCATCTTCATGTGCTTCAGAAATCTCTTTAAAACGGAAACGTTGACGCATACCTTGCACTTGTAGTGCCCAACGATAGTCAAAACGATAACGCACTAAAAAACCATAGGACTCAAATGCAGGCATACCCTCAGAGTCACGCATCCATGCGAACTCATTGATACGAGTATAACCATCCGCAGGATTCTCTTCTCCCAAGAAGAAGCCTGCTCCTACTTGCAATCCCAACTCAATGTTTTGTGTTTGTGCATTCACGAACAATGGGGCGAACACCACCAACAAAACCAAAAAAAACTTACGATTCTTCATAACGACTATTTATTGTTTATTATATTTATACACATTTGACCCGCAAAGGTACTACTTTTTTTTGATATATGCAAATTATTTCTTCAATAAAATTTTGAAGGCCTCTGCCACACGGCTCACTTCCACCACTTTTATCTTCAATCCATTCGACACATACTTATCTCCCTTCACCATCACACTTGCCGGAGACAAAGTAAATGTACCCTCCTTCTTAGCCATCAACGTATAAGTAAACGTGTGTGACATAGAAGAAGTGCGTTTTCCATTCATCCATTGAGTACTTGAGCTTCTTGATTCAAACGGTCCAGCCAGTACATCAAAATCCACCCACTCCGGCACTCGTAAGTCCTTAGCCGAAGCATTTACAGTATAAACCACTTGGAATGGTTTATCCATAATTACCGATGATGGAGCAGACGCAGTAAAAGTTACATCCTCTGCCCACAATGGCACAATCGCCATTGTCAATACAATCCAAACAAATAATCTATTTTTCATCATTACCAATCTTTTTCCGCAGACCTACTTCCTTTTCGTTGCGCTTTTTGCGCTTTTTCTTGAGCATCCTTTTCATCCTCTTCTAATGCTTCCAACAAGCGTTCAGCATTTTCCTTTGACATTTGTTGCTCCTGTTGTTCTTGCTGCTGTTCTTGTTGTTGTTCCTCTTGTTGTTGCTCTTGCTGATTTTGTTGTTCTTCCTGTTTTTGTTCCTCTTGTTGTTGCTCACCTCCATTCTGTTGTTGCTGTTGTTGGTGTTGCAACATTTGCTGTGCATACGCTAAGTTATAGCGTGTTTCATCATCTTTCGGATTATTCCTGAGTGCTTTTTTATACTCCTCCACAGCCTCTGCATACTGTTGTTGCGCAAACATCGCATTCCCTATATTGTGATGTATCGCCGCTTTTTTTGCTTTATCATCTCCGCTCAATGCATCTGCAGCCTTAAATTCCTCTACAGCCTCCGCATATTTTTCCTGTTTAAACAAAGCATCACCCAAGTTGAAATGTCCTTGAAACGACTTATTATTTTCCTCCAATGCCCGTCTATAATCCACCTCAGCCTCCACATAAGTACTATCCCGATACAATCGATTACCCGAGCGTACTCGTTTTGCCTCCTTTTGAGCCCAAATTCCTTGCGCTGTAAGTCCTATAAATACCAATAACAAAATTCTTTTCATCACTACTTGTAAAGATTAATCTTACTTAAACGCTTATTCTTTCTACCAAACACAAAAAAGTCCACTATTAAAAGCAATAATGCTAATATCACAAACGATTGGTATTGCTCATTATAATCAGCATACACTGTAGTTTCCATTTCTGCTGTAGCGAGTTGATTCAATTCCTTCTGCAATGTACGTAAAACTCCGTTTGAATTATCCACCCGTAGATACATTCCGTTACCGGCCTCCGCTATCTGACGGCACATACCCTCATTCAATTTAGAGATGACCACATTGCCGGCTCTATCTTTTCTAAAATTAGACGATCCCTCCATAGGGATAGGGCTACCTTCCGGTTTTCCCACACCCACTACAAAAACCTTAATTCCTTTTTCTTTAGCCAATTTAGCCGCTCCTATAGCATCATCCTCATGATTTTCCCCATCGGTAAACAGTATAATCACCTTTGAACTCTCCGTGTCTAATGCACCAAATCCTTTTATACACATATCCAATGCGCTCCCAATAGCCGTACCCTGACGTGGTACAAGACTCGGGTTAATAGACGACAAGAACATTTTTGCCGACACATAGTCACATGTGATGGGAAGTTGTGTGTAAGCATCCCCTGCAAACACCACCAGTCCCACTTTATCTTCAGCCATATCGTCTATCAATTTAGACAACACCTGCTTAGAACGTTCCAATCGGTTAGGTGTAACATCCTGTGCCAACATAGAGTTAGAAACATCCAAAGCAAACATCACTTCAATACCTTCTCGCTTCACGGTCTGTTCCTTTACTCCAAACTGTGGGCGAGCTAACGCCATTACAATGAGTATAAAAGCCAAAGTTTGCAAACAGAACTTCACCCAAGGACGCACTGTTGACACATTAGGCATGAATTGTTCCAACAGGCTTATGTCACCCAAAGCCTGTAATTTTTTCTTCCTACTATGCAGACTATGTACAAACAGTGCCACAAACAGTGGGACAAATAGCAAGCAATATAAGAAATCCGGATGTGCGAATCTAAACATAATTACCTCCGTATAAATTTATGGTATTCTGCGCAACAAGGTGTGGCGCAATAACAATTCCAACAATAAAAACAACACTGCCATTCCCACAAACCAGGGGAACATTTCCTTTCGTTTACTATACTCACGAACTCTAATCTTTGATTTCTCCAACTGGTCGATTTGGCTATATATCTCTCTCAGTGAGTTATTATCTGTAGCTCTAAAATAAGCTCCGCCTGTTTCCGTAGCAATAGAGCGTAAGGTAGTTTCATCAAACTCCGAATCTATCATTTGATATTGTGTGCCAATCGGTGTTGGTACCGGTATGCGTGCTTGGCCATGCGAACCCACCCCAATTGTATAAACGCGTATGCCAAATGTTTTAGCTATCTCTGCAGCCGTTTTAGGAGAAATATCACCCGCATTATTTGATCCGTCGGTCAATAATATAATCACTTTCGATTGTGTTTCGCTATCTTTGATTCGGTTCACGGCATTCGCCAATCCCAATCCTATAGCAGTTCCATCCTCAATAAGACCGTATTTAATTTCCTTAAATAGATTTACCAACACAGCATGGTCAGTGGTCAAAGGACATTGCGTAAAACTCTCCCCGGCAAAAACCACCAACCCGATGTTGTCATTCGGACGTGACAATATAAACTCCGTAGCCACATCTTTTGCCGCTTCCAGTCGGTTAGGTTTTAGGTCTTCAGCCAGCATAGTGCCCGATACGTCCAATGACAACATGATGTCAATCCCCTCCGTACTCGAATTTTGCCAACTATTGCTCACTTGGGGGCGTGCAAGCCCAACTATCAGGAACGTCAAGCACATCAATCTCAGCAAGAAGGGCAGATGTAATAAATGCACACGATAAGAAGATGAGAGATGACTGATGGAAGCAT
>CALGCU010000215.1 GCA_937886455.1 uncultured Bacteroidales bacterium
AAAGAAAAATCAAAGAAAAAGAAATCTTATTGCCATCAATGCGAATGTCATCTTCTAACATCTCGTTCTCAATGAGGCTCTTCCCGTTACCGGGATAACGCACTTGTTTTAGTGCGTCAATAATCAACTGGGGATAGTATTGCATAATTATCTTTACTTATATTCTTAAACTACACGTGCATTCCTACCAAAACTACGGTAACTATCACGTTCAATATCTATTTCTGGTTCAATAAATTCATCTTTATGATGTAAAACAAAACTAATGTACTTAATGTCAATACCTCGTGAAAGCCATTGTTGCTCATAGTAGGTCTTGATATCCAAAATGGGGTCATCTTGTAAATCGGAATACAGATTGTCTGTACAACACTTTACGGCATATGCATTCTCTTCTACCATGGCTTTGGTGTAAAGAAACAAAAAGTTACTGTCGGTTTTTAAATGAATCAATCCATCTTTCTTAAGAATGCTTTGATAGCGACGCATAAAATGAGTGGATGTAAGTCGCTTACTACACTTCTTCATTTGGGGATCGGGAAAGGTAATCCAAATCTCACTCACTTCTCCTGCTGCAAAAAAAGAATCTATAAACTCAATATTGGTACGCAAGAAGCCGGCGTTCTGTAAACCATTCTCATGTGCAAACTTGGCGCCTGACCAAATACGGGCTCCCTTTATGTCAACACCAATAAAGTTCTTGTCGGGAAACATTTGAGCCAAACCTACAGTGTATTCTCCCTTACCACAACCTAATTCCAATACAATCGGATTGTCATTGTGAAAGAATGCTGTGTGCCAATTACCTTTCATGGCAACAGCGGAAGGATTGTCAGAAAAATCATGTGCTCCACACTCAATCACATTAGGCAACTGAGCGACTTCGGCAAACTTAGTTAATTTATTTTTCCCCATCTTTATGTCGTTTTATTTCTACACCAATAGCTGATATGTCGTGTAAAACATCTGTACGCATACCATGACGTACCTGAAGGGTATATTCTCCCGATAGCAAAGAATCTGTCTCTTGACGCCATAGTATTGGCATTTCACGGAGAGCACCCCAACCATTTCCTAACCAGCGACCACGTTGGTCGGCTAAATAACACTCTATAGTATCTGACAACATTGTACCATCGGGTGCTTGCAAATCAAGAAATAACCAAAAGTTCTGATAACTGTAATCTACTGTATGACGTACAAAAATAATCCAGTCTGTTGAAGACTGAACTTCTTCAATGGAAATGTTGAGCGAAAGAACTGAATCTGCAGACCAACCACAGGAGGGGACATCTTCTGACCCGGTGTAAATGCTACGTGAATGGCATGATACGAATAATACCAAAAACAAATAAACAATGTATTTAATGTTACGCATTGGAATTATGTTTTTTATGATTCTTAGAACGTTTCTTACCTCCGGAACGCTTTTTCTGTTTGTCAAAACGGGTTAAATCGTCTTGACCGACTACATTTTCATAGTCCATCACCACTACATGTTCCTTCTTATCGTCGCTATCTTCTAACGAGAGAGGCTTTTCACCACGCTTATTCATAGCAATGATGTCTTTGGCTCTCTGGGAAGTGATAGTAACTAAATTAGAGGGTATATTAGGGGATGAAGAATAGGTAATTAACTCGCGAAGTATGTCCGCCTTGAAGAAAAAGAATGTAGCATCTTGAGTCTCTAATGGTATATCTTTTGAAGGTAACTGTTTTTGAGCTTCAGCATATAAGTCAACTTCATAGTTCATACAACACTTCAATTTAGCACACTGACCGGCTAATTTCTGAGGGTTAAGAGACAAGTCTTGTATGCGTGCGGCACTCGTGGTAACTGAATTAAAAGAGGTCATCCAACTCGCACAACATAACTCCCTGCCACAGGGACCAATACCACCAATGCGTCCTGCTTCTTGGCGAGCACCAATCTGCTTCATCTCAATGCGAACACGAAAGGTCTCAGCAAAAACCTTAATCAACTGACGAAAATCTACACGCTCATCTGCAATGTAATAGAATATGGCCTTATTGCCATCTCCTTGATATTCTACATCGCCTATTTTCATGCTAAGGTGTAAACTCTCGGCTAATTGACGGGCTTTAATCATAGTGGCTTGCTCTTTGCTTTTTGCTTCAGCATATTT
>CALGCU010000216.1 GCA_937886455.1 uncultured Bacteroidales bacterium
ATTCAATTGATGGCTATACAAGAACATCCTTATTATGGTTCGTTTGGCTATCATGTGTCTAATTTTTTTGCTCCTTCTTCTCGTTTTGGTACACCCGAAGAACTGAAACACTTGATTGAGGATGCTCACCAAATGGGTATTGCTGTCATTATGGATTTAGTGCATTCTCATGCGGTAAAGAATGAATTAGAGGGTATTGGCCTCTTAGATGGTACACCTTATCAGTATTTCCATGATGGTGCACGTCGTGTTCATCCTGCTTGGGATTCTTTGTGTTTTAACTATGGAAAGTATGAGGTGTTGCATTTCTTACTTTCCAATTGTAAGTATTGGTTAGAAGAGTTTCACTTTGACGGATTCCGATTTGATGGTGTCACCAGTATGCTTTATCGGAGTCATGGATTAGGTGAGCATTTTAGTGGTTATGGTGATTACTACAACCTCAATCAAGATGGTGAAGCTATTTGTTATTTGACTCTTGCCAATAAATTAATCCATCAGGTTAATCGCCGTGCAATTACCATTGCGGAGGAGATGAGCGGTATGCCTGGTTTGGCTTATCCTGTGCACAAAGGTGGTATGGGATTTGATTATCGCCTTGCTATGGGAATACCCGATTTCTGGATTAAGATGATTAAAGAAGTAAAAGATGAAGATTGGCATCCTGGACATATTCTATGGGAACTAACCAATAGACGTTCAGATGAAAAAACTATTTCTTATGCAGAGAGTCACGATCAAGCTTTAGTGGGCGACAAAACAATTATTTTCCGTTTGATTGATGCTGACATGTATTGGCACATGCAACACGGACACACCACTTATATGGTGGACCGTGGTATAGCGCTACACAAGATGATACGCCTTATTACTCTTTCTACTATCAATGGAGGTTATCTCAACTTTATGGGAAATGAGTTTGGACATCCAGAATGGATTGACTTTCCAAGAGAGGGGAATGGATGGTCACATAAATATGCTCGCAGACAGTGGGAATTAGTGGACAATAAAGATCTTTCTTACTATGAATTGGGACTTTTTGATGAAGCTATGACTCACTTGGTGAGTGGTGTGAGTGGATTTAATAAGCTTCCTATTATTACTTTATGGGATAAGGAAGGCGACCAAGTGTTGGCATATCAAAGAGGCGACTTAGTGTTTGTTTTTAACTTTAATGGACAAAAATCTTTCACAGACTACGGCATATTGGCAGAGCCAGGATCGTATGAAGTAGTGCTTAATACCGATGACAAGAAGTTTGCCGGATTTGGTTTGGCTGATGATTCTATCATACACTTCACACACCATGATGCACTCTATAAGAAAGCCAATAAAGAATGGCTCAAACTTTATCTTCCGGCTCGTTCGGCAGTAGTGTTACGGAAGAGAGAATAATTCATAGATGACGCAGATGTAGATAGGATACTTAGGTCAGAATAAGTTTGCATCATTAAATAAGATTGAGGCTAATCGTAATGAATACTGATTAGCCTCAATCTTATTTTTATAGTAATGTTGTTATTTTATAATTGCGCCCATAATGTTATACTTTACACCATTGTGAATGATAATCAGTTGTCCATCTTGCCACACTTTCTTGGTCTGTGTATCCACAGTGGGGGTGGTGAGCGCTGTAGATGATACAGCTTGTCCTTCTATCTTCACATCCTTGAGGCAGATATATTTTCCACTTTTTTCTTCTGCGATATTATGCCAAGGTAGTACTCTTAGGTGGAATGTTTCTCCTGCCGGTATAGTGATTGTGGGAGTGAGATTAAGTTCTTCAGGAGTTGCGTGGGTCATGTTAAGTCTTTCATAGATAGTTGTTACACCTTCCATATTATCTCCCATTCCTGTGTTCAGGTGGAAGCACATACTTCCTGTGGAATACGATGATACTTTCATGGATATATTTGTTACTCTCACATCCATTGTAGCCGGTGCAGTGATAGCAAAGTCAATATATCTTGTTGCATTTTCATCTATTTCTCCTCCAGGCCATGCTGCTTTTGCTCCAGAATCATCTGCATGGTGAATGCGTACAAATGTGCTACCATCAGTAAAGTCAGATTTTGTATCTGTAGCTACCATGTGTGACAATGTGAGTTGCGCGGAGATAGGACCTTCCACTATCGGTTCAGGGATGGGTTTTGCATTAATAGCCCATGTGGCACTCACTTTTGTTCCTCCAGCCAAAGAGATTACGTTTGCATTGACAGGTACCACAATGCGTGTTTCACCAGATGTGATAACCAAAGAATCGTTTATATATCCAGCTTCAGTATAGTTGGCATGTACATACACTCTTTGAAAAAGAGTGCTACCTTGATATGATGCTTGCGCAGTAGTAGCAAATGTGTTGTTGTCAGTAGATACTTGTAGGTTTTTACCGGCTGTGATAAGTACATTACCTTCTTCCGGTTGAAGTCCAAATCCGGTCAATAAGATTTCTTTAGCTTGTTGTACGCCTTGATAAGTGTCTCCAATTTCCAATGTTGTCGGTGATGCAGTAATGGAAGTTGGGATAGATATATATTGTGCTAAAATGCCAGCATCTTTGAGTAATTGTGCTCCTAAACGTGCGATTAGATTTGCTCCCAATGTTGCTGTGTGCGTTCTGTCATCTTTACAGAAAAGCAGTGCGGTGCATTGGGCGTCTCCATATTGTAGGTAGAGTTCTTTGGTGGCAGTTGTTAAATCAATGAAAGGTACATTTTTTTCCTCTGCTACTTGTCTCATGGCATAGGCATAGTCCATAGAGTGGTCATCAGCAGGAACAGATTGTCCGGTGAGTAATTGTCCATTTTCAATTTTATAGAAAGAATCACCGAGGTCGTGTTGTCCTTTGCGTGTGATAGTGTTACCAGAGAAGTATTTTCTACAAATCGGTGAGACTAAAACCGGATTGACCCCTAATTCCCTTGCTTCGTCTATGAAGAGGCGCAGAAATTCCTTATAAGTGGTAGAGGGGCATGTACCCCTTTTGTCAGTTGGGATAGGTAGTCCATTAGCTTCACAATATGCAGCATATTCTAAATTGTCAGTGCCATAGGTTACAGTACCTTCGTCGTTATGTGCAAATTGTATTAACAGATAATCGCCTTTGGTCATTTGTCCTTTAACAGAAGGCCATAGGTTTGCTGTGGTGTAGAATTGTCGTGTGTCGGCTCCGGACTTTCCTCTATTGTTAATGGTAACAAAGTCTCCATCAAAAAAGGCTTGTAAAAATTGACACCAGCCTCTTTTGTCTGTTGTGTTTTCGTCATAGTTTGCCATTGTAGAGTCGCCAATGGTGTGTACTTTAATGGTGGCGCCTACTTGCCCAATTAGTGTGAGCAATACTAAAATTACAGTGAAAATTTTTTTCATGACCAGTAGATTTATTAAAGTTGTGATTGTTCTGTGAATTGAATGGCATTCAAACGTTGTATTAGCGAATCGCATACGAGTGTAAATGCTGCTTTGTTTTCCTCGCTGATTGGTTTTTTAGGTTGTGATTTAATAGTGAGTGGATTTACAGGTTTTCCATTTTCAAAAACACGGAAATCTAAGTGAGGTCCAGTGGATAGTCCGGTGGATCCTACGTATCCGATGACTTGTTTCTGGTCTACATAGTCTCCTACATTCAGTCCTTTAGCAAAGCGGGATAGGTGCATATAGGTGGTGGTGTAGGTTGAGTTATGACGTATTTTTACATAGTTTCCTCCTCCACGAGCCTGATATGCTTTAGCGATTACTTTTCCGCTACCGATGGCATATACCGGTGTTCCTACCGGTGCAGCATAATCTACTCCGTGGTGTGCTCTGTATCGTTTTAACACAGGATGGTAGCGATTGTTGCTGAAACGTGAGGAGATGCGATAAAAGTCTAATGGTGCTTTTAGAAAAGCGCCTTCCAGACTATTTCCGTCAGCATTGTAAAAGAGTTCTTCGTCTTCTTGGATAAAAGGTATGGCGTAGAACAAATTGTTGTTTGCCTTAAAAGATGCGGCTAATACTTTATAGTTGTTCAGCGGTGTGTTTTCAATAAACTCTTGTGCGTAAATCAGTCGGAATTCATCTCCATTTTGGATGCCGAAGAAGTCAATTGACCATCCAAATATGTGTGATAACATTACTGCCAATACCGGAGAAGTTCCGGTGTTTTCCATTGTTTCCCACAGTGATGATTGGATGTTTCCTGCGACTTCATTTTCTTTCCACTCGCTTGGATTATATCCTTTGAAGGGTGTGTAGTTGTTTTGTAGGTCAAAACGGATGTACACTTTGGGGCTTTCCTCATAAATGAAATATCTTGGTGTGGGGATTGAGTCTTTTTCTGTTAGGAATGCGCAAGTTTGTCCCGGTTTTATGGTCTTTACGTTAAATATTGAATCGGGACATTGTGTCAGTTGATACACTTCCGTAAGGTTCATGCCGAATGCCATCAATACATCTGTTAGGGTTTCTCCGGCTTGGATTGTATCGTATTGCGTGTTATAGTATTCAATGGGTATGCCATATTTCCAGATTGTGTCAACCTGTTCGGATAACCCTACTTCTTGTTCTTCGGAGTTGGTTTTTTCTCTTTTGCTGCATGTGCAGAAAAAGCATAGTAAGGTGGCGATTAATAGATTTATGTAAATAAGTTTTCTATTTTTCATGTGGGCAAAGCTAAAATTTTGTTGCGGATTTTCCTTTAGTTAATTTCTATATAGTTGTTATTTGTTTCGTATCTTCATCTTATCTAATGGTAACGGTATGGTAACGGGGATGCTTATTGTTTCTTTGCTTGTTCCTATCTCTGACTGTCGGCTCACCGTCGGCTGACCGTCGGGGATGGTAAGTTTTAGATAAGTGTGACTTCTATTATCGTTTGTTGGTGAAGAATTGTTTGATGAGGTTGGAACATTCTTCTTCCATGATGCCTGAGTGTACTTCGCATTTTGGGTGTAGTGCACGTGGGGCGAATAGTTGGTATCCTCTTTTTTCGTCGTGTGCTCCGAATACGAGTCGTCGTATTTGTGCCCATCCGATGGCTCCAGCGCACATGATGCAAGGTTCTAATGTAACATATAGTGTACATTCGGGCAGGTATTTGCTTCCTAGTGTTTGCATGGCCGCAGTGAGTGCTTGCATTTCGGCATGTGCAGTGACGTCTTGTAGCATTTCGGTGAGGTTGTGTCCTCTTCCGACAATTTGTTTGTTGCACACAATGATACATCCGACCGGTATTTCTCCTTGTTCGTATGCTTTTTGCGCCTCGTCTAAAGCGAGTCGCATGTAGTGTAGGTCATCATTCGTCTGCAACATCTTCTTCCACTACTAGATTATCAATGATGAAGTTTTGTCGTTCGGCAGTGTTTTTGCCCATATAGAATGAAAGTAGGTCGGATACGGCGTCTTCTTTTCGTAGGCTGACACGGTCGAGTCTCATGTTTTCTCCGATGAGTTCACGGAATTCGTCTGGTGATATTTCTCCTAATCCTTTGAATCGTGTGATTTCAGCGTTTGTTCCCAGTTTTTGTATGGCCGTGAGTCGTTCTTCTTCCGAGTAGCAGTAGATGGTGTCTTTTTTGTTTCGTACACGGAAGAGAGGTGTTTGCAGAATGTAAACGTGTCCTTTTTTGATGAGGTCCGGGAAGAATT
>CALGCU010000217.1 GCA_937886455.1 uncultured Bacteroidales bacterium
AAAAAACCAACTCGATTTTGCCAAGGACAAGCCTCGGACAAAATCGAGAAGATTTATGCCCTCAAATTTCGCTGAGCGCATACGCGCCTTGCGAAATTTTGTTAATTCTGGACTAAACGCACGGATAGCCCGCCGCTGCGATAGCCGCTGCTGTTCATGCCGACTCCACTCGAACCGAAGTAGAGGAGACACGCAAGGTCTGAATCGTAAGGAGTGGACGACCAATAGTAGCCGTTCGTACCTACGTAGTTCACAGAGCCACCGTCAAAGCGGTAGCCCGCAGCCGGCAAAAAGATGCTATTCCCATTGGGTCCCGTCACCTTATATCCATTTACCCCATTTTGAGTGGTCCATTTCCAAGTACACTTATCTTTAAGTTCTTTAATCTGCTCTTTGGTTGGCAAGTTATTACCAAATTTACTTACTGCCTCATCATAATCACAAAAATCCCCATAACCCTCCGGGGCGTCAGCACCCACATTCATGGTAGCCCATTTTACAGAAAGACCTAAATCAACATAACCATCCCCAGAACTGCCGCCTGAACTTACATTCACTCCCAACACTTTTTCCATAGATTCAATAAAGTTAACTGCTGCAGCCTTCATCGGTTCAAATGCATCCCCCATGGACGTAGAACAGTCCAACACCAATACCACCGCTATGCGCTTGCTGACTTTTTCCTCCGTTGAAGCTTCCTCCACATCTGTGTAATACAATTGACCATCAAACGACACCTCTATAGCAAATTTATATTGTAGTTCCTCACCATTCTTTACAAACTTCAAGTTGTTCAAAGGAATGTGAACCTTACCGGATTCTCCATCCACTTCACCCCTTGCCGGTGCATCAAAATAAGCATAGTTATTCACAATTTTTGTAACAGATAGTGTATAGCCTACTTTCGGAGTACCGGTCATTTGAGCATAAATCGTATCAACAACATTTCCATCTGCAGTAAAGGTAAAGCGAAAATACTTAGGAGATTCAGTATAATAGCCGGGATTGGTCTTTAACAATACATTTTTCGCAGATGCCAACATAGATGTGGCAATTTCATTGAAAGTTGGTTGCAAATCACTTGAAGACTTAGCATTAAAATAGCTGCCTGATCCCATGACTACTTTTCGCATTTGCTCCCCAAATCCCACATCATTACCAAATCCAATAGCATAAGAGTTTAATCCAAGACGTT
>CALGCU010000218.1 GCA_937886455.1 uncultured Bacteroidales bacterium
ACTACATTCACGCCCACCACTTGTTCGCCAGCCAATGTGGCGAGGCAAAACTCATAATCTTGTACATCAAAGAGTGGTGCGTCCTCAGCCATAGAGTAGTCATTACGTGCTGTGCTATCCACCACAATAAGTGTGTTTCCGCTCACACCCTCTCCCGTGGCACGAATGTTCACAATGGGCGATGTAGCAGTGTCTTTCTGTCCTTGACGACGAGGCGCAAGACTTGCACCAGTTGTAATCGTCGGATTCGCTTTAAACATATCAGGAGTGAAGCGGAGCGCCACTTGTGTCACTGTAGTTTCCTGTGAAGGAGGAGGAGTGCCCACTGCGTTATCTTCGGTGGTGATACTATAAAGGCTAAGTATAAGTATGTTAACATTGTTTTCGTATTTATACCAATAAAAACCGGGATTGCTAGCGGATGGTTGCTGACCATTACCTAAGGATACTTGTGCGTGATATTGGGCGGTAGTTGTACTAGGTGTTTTCCAATTAGTTCCATCCCAATTGAAGGTTATAGCCTCGTTAGTTCGCCGATTATTACTTCCGACTCCTCGACTTCCGTATAAATAGTAATTTTTAGTATTATCCGTTTCGCTATTTTTTTTCACTAACTGCCCATCCGGAATTGTTAAAGTATATTTGCTGCCATCGTAAGTAATTGTCCCCATCACATACGAATCATGTCCTGGATAAAAGCCACTAATGGTCACTTGATCATAACTATTTCCATAACGACGGATAGTCATATGGTAGTTTGTTTCTGCGTCTCTTGCCTCATCCACTCCACTCGGTGCGTTTTGAGTATTTTCAAAACGTGTATATACACTATAATTTCCCAATGCAGCAGGCAGAATAAAGACGTCTTGGGTAGATGTAGTACCTTTACTTGCCGTCATGTCATTATACACCCACCAGGCAACTAAATTTCCTCGACTGGTATTGTTTTTATTGTCGTTGTTATCCCAAACAATACTATTTTGGTTATCAAAAACACTTTTCTTAACTAAACTTGTTTTAGTTCCGTTTTTGAGTTCTTGATTATAAATAGCAAATCCATTGCGCAGTGACAACGATAAAGTCCCATCGTTTGCTATGGTATAATCAATGACAATATCGTAGTTTAAGTTAGTGGCATATTGAGAGTAATAATCAAAGAAAACAAATCCTAAATTTAAATTTCCAGGATTATCAGTGTGTACATATTGAGCCCCCTGTGTGTAATTGCTTTCCCCAAGGGAAGAAGGAACTAAAGTGGGAGTTTTAGTGTTAGCTCCGTAGATATAGAGGTTTTTGTTGCCATTCTCCCAATCATTATTGGCATAACTGATATAAGTGCCATTTGCGATAGTAATGGTACCATGGTTTTCATCCGTTGGTTTTACGGTAGCGTTGATACTTGTACCTTTTCCGGCAAAATTCACTAGCACTACTTGGTCCGGAGAAGTCTCGTTGGGTTTGATGGTTAGTGTGTGGGATTCTTTGGAAGAGGCTACTGATGTATTTTCATATGTCCATTCCCATTTAACACGTTTTGCATTATATTTACGTTTTCTTCTATATAACTTAATCTCCGGACAACTATACGTACAACTATACCTTCCTATCAATCTGGGTTCAGTTGGTATGCTGACTACTCGGCAGGCGTGTGCCGGTGCGATATAGCTGCGAGCATCGGTAGTGGCTACCTCTGTTCCTGTTGTTGTGTTTGTATTGCCTACCTGATAGAGTTTATTAGCCGACTTATTGTAATAGAGTATGGTCTCTGTACCTCTATCGAGTGAGACTTCATTGTGTCGATAAACGTATGGCGTGATGTTGCTACCACCGTTTAGGCGAAGAAACTCTCGGATGTCAAGATATGCCATGGCGGGGTTGCCCAATGCAAATGCAGGGTCGTTGGCGTTGTTGGAACGGTCGTACTCAATGTCATACACCCCATTGGCATAGGCATTATCATAGACGAATCGTCCGCTTTCGGCTGTGCGGGGAGTGCTTTCTCCAAAGGACTGTTTTTTGCCGTTTTGGTCGTAATAATAATACGTAGTTTCCTGACTTGGGAAATGGAATGTAGCCACTCCATCTTCCTTTGTGTCCACCCACACATCAAGGGCTTGAAGCGGTTTATATTTCGTATTGAGTGCATTCTTTGGGTCTGCCCATCCACTGGTGAAGGTAGAAACAGCTGTTTCGCCATAGTTGCCACGTTGTGTACTCGTTTCAGAGAAAAGACTTTGATAAGTGCCTCCAGGATAAATGCGGTTTTTTCCGGTAGTACCATCTGTGGGTTTGTATTGTGCCGGTGTTAAGTTGTCCCATTCTCCTCCTTGTTCTTTAGTGAAAAAGTCGCCCGAGTAGGTTTCTTTCAGTGGCGGAGTGATGCGCACATAGCGGTTGGTGTTCACGCTGATGTCCACGTAGGCTTTCGTGTAGGTGAGCAAGTGTTGATTTTGTATGCGTGCTCCTGCTGCCATGTAGATATTGCGACAAGCATTCCCTGATGTTAGCACAGGATAGGTGGCGCAGTTGGCAGGGATAATCACGTCGGTTGAGGTGTTGGGTATGCCTGCAGTCCAATTGTTGGCATTGTTCCAATCGGTAGATGCATTGCCGGTCCATGTGGTTTGTGCCACAAGGTTTTGACTGCTTATCAAGCTGATAAAACAGACACAGAAGAATGGGATGGTTATTTGGAAGAATTTTTTCATTCTCAATACATTACAAATTGATATACTTAATTAGTTTGCGAATGCCATTGTCATCCATGACAATAAACATAAGACATGAGAAGAATGTTTATTCTTCACATTTGATAGAGGGGGTATAAATAAAATCAGTCGGAGCAGACGCGCAGACGAATTCTATGCGCTTCAGGACATGAGAAGATACCATCAA
>CALGCU010000219.1 GCA_937886455.1 uncultured Bacteroidales bacterium
TAGTGTATGCGGAAGCGGCAGTAAAGCATGCAGCAACGCAATTGGATACGATTTCATACGTGGAATATATGCCCGACTGGAATGATGAGGGAACTAAGTTACCGGAGGAAATGGTACTTATCACACAAAGCTTCCGTGAAGTAGAACAAATTATGAGTACTTATGTGGGTATTGTCCGTAGTAACTTACGATTACATCGTGCTATGAGCAGATTGGAAATCCTCTATCGTGAAACTGAAGATTTATTTGAACGCTCTGTAGTGAGTAGAGAAATATGTGAGTTGCGCAATGTCATCAGTGTCGCATATTTAATCATAAAACACGCCTTGAGACGTAGAGAAAGTAGAGGACTACATTATACTGTGGACTATCCCAAAAAGAACGGTAATCAACTTTACGAATAGTTAATCCATCACCGATTAGGGTTGTAACACCTGCCACAGTTTATCATGTACTGGGGTAGGTGCTTCTATATGTATAAGTGACTTAGTGGTGGGATGTATAAATTCAATGCTACGGGCATGCAAGGATATACCTCCATCTGGATTGGAACGTGCAAATCCATATTTTAAGTCGCCCTTGATAGGACATCCTATGGCTGCTAACTGGCAACGTATTTGGTGATGACGACCGGTCTCTAACTCTATCTCTAATAAACTGTAATTATCAGAATGGGCTATGGTTCTGTAATGTAACACAGCCTTTTTACTCCCGTTTTTCTCACGATTGTAAGCATACGACTTATTCTGTTTCTCATTGCGCACAAGGTAATGTGTGAGTGTTCCTTCGTGTTCTGTTGGTGCATTCTTCACAATCGCCCAATAGATTTTTTTGATAGTATGTTGGCGAAACATCTCATTCACTCGTGTTAGAGCTTTACTGGTACGTGCGAAGAGCACTACACCGCTTGTCGGACGGTCTAATCGATGGGTTACACCCAAAAACACTTCACCCGGTTTATTGTATTTCTCCTTAATGTAGGCTTTGAGAATTTCTGATAGGGGGGTGTCGCCGGTCTTGTCGCCTTGTACAATCTCTGAACAAGTCTTATTGACGGCTATAAGGTGATTATCTTCGTATATTACTTCCATGTCGCTATAGGGGATTTCTATAAATTGCTTTGCAAGTGATTTGTGATTTTTTAGAGAAAAGATTTTTTGTCTTTCTTGAATGAGCATAGCGAGCTATATGATTGAAAGAAAGGTGAAAAGATTCTGATAAAAAACATAAATCCAGCAAAAGTTTTTATTGTTATTGTTGAAAGTTATTTAAACGGGGAATTTATAGAAGTCCCCTGTAATTAGGATGACAAAGATACAGCAAAAAAATGATACAATGACACAGAAGCCACTAAAACATTTGATTTTAGAGGCTTCTGTGCATTGGCTATATATATTATTAAAAAGGTTTATCTAATGGTAATGAACTCTATCTTTTCTTCCTGAATATCGTCTAATGGGTGAACCTGATACTTCACTTTCTTGAAATTTATACTATTTAAATCTATACAACGAATCTGACTGTTGTAGGCAGTGCGATAGTATATCATCCGATTGCTGATGTCAGTAGCTGTAGTCCATTGAGTGGTACTTGGCATGTCAGGAATGTCTGATTTCTTAATATGCTCTAAACCGAGTGGGATGTCAAAGTTGTTCAAAATATGAAAACTCTGAGTGATAGCTGATAATGCTGTTCGCGGTTGAGCAGAGGTGGCAACATAGAAGAACGCACGCACAAAGCGGGAGGGGGGAGTAACATCTCCGGGTAATCCGCTTAGTCCTGCACCCACTCCGAGTGAATGAAGAACTGTTTGACCTATTTGTTTGGGTGCAACATACCCTGTGTGTAACCCGATGTAATTATTAAGATTGGTTAGATGCCACTCAAATCCGGGGGAATTGGTGAGTACTCCCACTGTGTTCTCAAAAAAGTGAACTTCTCCGCCATGAGTAATCTCCATCACCACTTGCCTGCCACTTGCATCTGCAATGCGCCAATGTAAAGCACTGGTCGGATCTGGATTTACAGATACTACTTTCACATCTTTCATGCCTTCTTTCACCTCATCGATGGTGGCAAACGAAGCCAACAACCATGAAACTACTTGCAGATCGCAAATGTACTGAGCAGAGTGTTCTTTGTGGTAAACACCATAATCGCCATAACGTGGAAAGAAAAAGAGACCTGCAGATAGTCCTGCTTCGTTGATTCCTTCGGCAATAAACTCAGCTTGTTG
>CALGCU010000220.1 GCA_937886455.1 uncultured Bacteroidales bacterium
GCGCTAGCGGAGCGGAACGGAGGGGGTCTCTTTAAGTAAAAAGTTACACTAATGCCCTCCTGCGAGTGAAACGAAGCGTCCTAATAAAATATCTAATAACAATTTAAAAACAAACACATTATGGCAAACATTAAATTCATTGACCCGGTAAAAGAAATTGCGGGCACACTCAACAAAGGTGAAAATCTACACTTCAGAACAAGAAACGGAAAAACACAAGCCTACATCGTAAAAAATCCCTATGAAGGACCGGCTACAGAAAAACAAACATTAGCAAGAAATAATTTCGCCGAAATATCTAAAAAAACAAAAGATATTCTTCTCGACCCTACTCTAAAATCTCAATGGGAAACAAAATATAATGAATATAAGAAAGATGTTGAAGCACACCCTTTTAAATACAAAAAAATATACACCACACTCAGAGGATTTATCATAGCACAACTCACTAAAAATAAAGAATAATAATAATACATGAATTTTTATCAACATATATTGTTGAAAACTATCGGATAAATCAACGAAAAATAATGGATAAATTATTTGGAATTTCAAAATGAAAAAAGGAATAAAATTTTTAATCATTCTACCAAATTTTAAACTTATTTTCTTATTGAAACATTTCAATACACTTCCTAACAATTTCAACAATGAAAAATATAAATTCTTTTCAATAAATGAGTTTTCAACAATATGTTAATAAAGTTCATAATAACCTATAAAACAAATTTATAATGAAAAATGTATGGTTGAATACTCACTATCTCAAAATGATAACTTATATTTGCAAATAAATAAGAAAATAGTTTTCAACCTTATCAACACACTATCATTATTATCATAATTTTTTTATAAAAGAATATATAATATTATTGTTAAGTTCATAACGCTATGGATAAATCCCAACTGATGGCTGAAATAAAAAAAATCAGCAAACAAAAAAATGCCGTCATTATGGCTCACTACTATCAAGAAAATGATATTCAAGATGTGGCTGACTTTATTGGTGATAGCCTCGCATTAGCTCAAAAAGCTGCTACTACTACAGCTGATATTATTGTAATTTGCGGGGTACACTTCATGGGAGAAACAGCTAAAATAATTTGCCCTGACAAAAAAGTACTCGTGCCGGATATCAATGCTGGATGCTCTCTTGCTGATAGCTGTAAAGCGGAAGAACTTAAACGCTTTATTGATAAACACCCAGGTCACACTGTTATTTCTTATGTCAATACTTCTGCTGAAGTTAAAGCACTCACAGATATTGTTGTTACAAGCACAAACGCTAAAAACATAGTGGATAGACTACCTGAAGATACTAAAATTATATTCGGACCGGATAGAAATCTCGGAAATTATATCAACTCTGTCACTGGAAGAAACATGCTGCTCTGGGACGGTGCATGCCACGTACACGAACAATTCTCACTGGATAAACTTATTGAATTAAAAAAACAATACCCTAAAGCAAAAACTCTCGCACACCCGGAATGTAAAAAACATATTACCCAACTGGCTGACGTAGTAGGATCTACACAAGCACTACTCAATTATGCTACGAATTCTCAGGATGACATCTTCATTGTAGCCACTGAAAGTGGTATATTACACGAAATGAAAAAACAAAATCCTAATAAAACATTCATACCACTACCCACAGACGATAACAATAAATGCAATGAGTGTAACTACATGAGAATGAACACACTCGAAAAATTGTATAATTGCTTACTAAATGAAACTAACGAAATAATAGTGGATGAAAATATTAGCAAAAAGGCTATCAAATCTATTAACCGAATGCTCGAAATGAGTAAATGATAAAATCTAATCACTATGCCACAAAAAATTATTTCTCCTTCTCTTCTTGCTGCTAACTTTGGTAAACTGGATGAAGCTTGCCAAATGATTAATAAAAGCGATGCGGAATGGCTGCACATTGACGTAATGGACGGAGTATTTGTCCCAAATATATCTTTTGGATTCCCGGTAATGGAAGCAGTAAAAAAAGCTTCTACTAAACCGCTTGATGTACACCTTATGATTGTTAACCCCGAAAAATACGTAGAAAGATTCGTTGACGCTGGGGCTTTTTCTGTAGGTTTTCACCTTGAAGCTGTACAGGATCCAAAACCCATTCTTAAACTCATCAAAGACAAAGGGGCTAAAACTTGTCTTACCATCAATCCGGATATTCCGGTGGAAAGACTATATCCCTATTTGGAAGATATTGATATGGCACTACTCATGTCTGTGTTTGCTGGATATGGAGGACAAAAATTCATCCCGGAAACTTATCAAAAATTGGATGCACTGAGAAACGAAATAGACAAACGAAATCTTCCTACACTCATACAAATTGATGGGGGAGTCAACGTAAATAATGCACCTGAATTGTTCAAAAGAGGAGCGGATTCTTTAGTGGCTGGTAGCGCGGTATTTTCTGCGGATGATCCTATTCAAACAATTAAAATGATGAAAATGTAAGAATGGAAAATATAAGAAAAAATCCTTTCTTATTCTTAGTATTCTTTCTTATTATAGGTATATTCATGTACATAACGGTGAATATACCTATATTTGTTGCAATATATTCATCTATCATTGCAATAGTCACTCTGTTGCTCTATAAAGTTATTACACACAATAGCTTTAAAAGAAAAATTTCTTTACACTATTTGTTCTTAATTCCTGTAGCAATCCTGATTATTGCGATGGGAATATCAATTGCACACATAAAAACAAAAAGGGTAAATAGTGACTTTACTGACCAAAAAGCTATATTCACACTCACTATTATTGATACACCTCTGAAAAAAAACAAAACTATACTTTGTAAAGCTAAAATTACACATAAACACCTGAATGATTATTCTTTTAATACGAATGGAAATGTAATTATTTATGTGCAAAAAGATTCGCTCGCTTATTCTATTAGGGAAGGGGATATTCTGCTTTGTTACACTGTCTTTCCTAAGCATAAATCTAATAATAATCCGGAGGTTTTTGACTATAATAAGTACTTGTTCTATCAATCCATCACTTCTACTGCTTATATTCCTGCTGGTAAATGGAAAAGGGTAGGGAAGGACACTTCGTTTTCTCTCATAAGAACTGCTCATAAGTGCAGAAATTCATTATTGAATTTATATAAAAAATATAATATAAAGGAACATAACTTGGCTGTACTGGCTGCTCTAACACTGGGGGAGAAACAACAACTCGATAATGAAATTAAAACTGCATACAGCGCGTCTGGAGCAATGCATATACTGGCTGTAAGTGGATTACACGTGGGAATAATATATGCTATATTATACTTGTTCTTATACCCACTCAGAAAAAGAAAAAATAGCATTTTTATTACTTCTCTCATTATTTTTATTGCACTTTGGTGTTACGCCTTTATAACGGGACTTTCTCCTTCTGTTCTTCGTGCTACTATTATGTTCTCGGTTATATTAATTGGAAAAACAACGGGCAGAAAATCACATATATACAACACAATTGCTCTCTCGGCTTTCTTCTTATTGATATATAATCCTTTTTATCTATATCATGTAGGATTCCAATTAAGTTATTCGGCTGTACTCGCTATTGTTTTTATACAACCTAAATTGTATAAATTGTGCTATGTTCCTAATAAAATTATGAATTATTTATGGGGACTGACCACTGTCTCTATTGCTGCTCAAATTGGAACTTTTGTTTGGTCATTACTCTACTTTCATCAGTTCTCTACCTACTTCTTACTCACAAACATGGTGGTCATTCCCATGGCTACTATTATAGTATACTCTGCTGCTCTTTTCTTTTTATTTTCTTTTATTCCATCTATTACGTCATTTATTGCACTTTGTCTTAATGGGGAACTAACTGTATTAAACGCTTTTGTGAAATGGATTGAACAAATGCCTCTTTCTATTATTCCTTGTTTTATAAATCAATATCAAGCAATGGCGTTAATTAGTATTATTTTAGGCATATTATTTGCCATTACTACTGATAGTAATAAAAAACAATATGCATTGATAGTTTCTTTCTGTGCTCTTTTATTTCTCTTTATAAATACTTTAATACAATTATATAAAATACCAAACCAACAAAAATTAGTGGTTTATAATGCTGGAAATAAACCTATTATACAAACTGTTGAAGGACGTAATGCGTATATATATACCAATGATTCTATTAACATAAATTACTACGTAAGTAATTTTACTAAAAAACATAAAGCAAATACTAAATTTGTAATATTAGAGGAAAATTCTATCAATGGATTCTATTTTAAAGGGGAAAAATATATTATCATTCAAGGAGATATTCTGCATGATAAAACAACGAATCAAACTCTAACAACGGATCATCTTATCCTGGCTGGAATGAAAAACACCTATGTGGAGGAAATCACTAAAATAATACAAACGAAACATTTTATCTTTACTCCGGCTCTTAAGGCATGGAAAAGAAATAAACTGATTGAATATTGTAAAAATAATAATATTAACTATACGGATATTGTTCAAACAGGGGCATATATCATTGAATAATTACATAATTTATGAGCTTTTTATCTAAATTGTTGGCTGCTGGAGTAGGTTTTGTTGTTGCTGGACCTATAGGTGCTTTAATCGGAATATCTCTTTCTTCTGCGTTTTCTAATAATAATCAAACGAATGATAATAATACGCATAAAAGAACACAAAAAACCTATGAGAGCGATTTTAAGGTCTCTCTGCTGGTGTTAATTGCTTGTGTAATGAAAGCCGACGGAGCTGCAAAAAAAGCAGAGCTGAACGTCGTAAAAAGATTCCTAATTAAAAATTTTAATGAACAAGAAGCACTCGAAGCGCTACAAATTCTCAAAAATTTATTGAAACAACAAATCAACGAAACGGATGTGGCTATGCAAATTAGTAGATATATGAACTATTCTACTAAACTGGAACTTATTCATCTTCTACTGGATATTGCTTACGCTGATGGAAATGTTTCTAATAATGAATTAATCGTTATAAAAAGAATAGCGAATATTTTTGCTATCACGCAAGCTGACTTCACTTCTCTACAAGCAATGTACATAAAACAACAAGACAATGATTGGATGTACAAAGTGCTGCAAATTGATAAAAATGTTTCAGACGAGGAAGTAAAAAAAGCATACAGAAGAATGGCAATGAAATATCATCCTGACAAAGTAAATGCGGCTGGAGAGGATGCTAAAAAATCTGCAACGGAAAAGTTTAGAAAAATTAATGAAGCATACGAAGAAATAAAAAAGAGTAGGGGAATGAAATAATGATTCTACTTCTATTTATATCTTTACTATAATCTGGGGTAGGGTAAACCACAATTTAACTCACTGGGAGAGTAAAATTCATGACCAATAGCACGAAAGAAAAAAAATATTAAATTCTCAATGACTTATTTAAGGATGAAAATAAGCATAAACTATTGAACCTCTGCTATTTCCAATTATTTTTACTATTTCTTCTTTTTCTGCATTCTGGATGCGTTTAACACTCTTAAAATGCAATAACAACTGATTTTTGGTCTTTTCGCCTATTCCGGGTATAGTGTCTAACAAAGATTGAGTCTGACGCTTACTACGCTTGTCACGATGAAAACTAATCGCAACACGATGTGTCTCATCTTGTATCTGAGTCAAAAATTTAAATAACTCCTCTGTCGGCTTCATACTCACTACTTGGGCTGGAAAACCAAATAATAACTGATGGGTTCGGTGATGACTATCTTTAGCTAAACCGGCTATGGGAATCTCTATACCTACATCGTCTAAGGATTGACGTATAACCTCCATCTGACCTACTCCTCCATCTGCTATGATTAAATCTGGCAATTCTCCGCCTTCTTCTACTAATCTACTGTAACGACGACTCACCACTTCACGCATACTCGCGTAATCATCACCTCCTTCTACACTCTTTAATATATACTTACGATAATCCTTACGTGAAGGCTTAGCTTTCTTAAATACAACGCATGCTGCAACTGCATCACTACCCTGAATGTGTGAATTGTCAAAACACTCGATGTGAACGGGCATTTTTGACATACCAAGCTTCTTTTGAAGACTACCTAATAAACGAGTCATACGTTGTTCGGGATTAAGTTTTTCGCTTTGCTTGTATTTATCTAACTTATATTGACGAACATTCTGATGGGATAAATCTAACAACTTTTTCTTATCACCTATCTTAGGTATGTGAAATTCAACTCCATCTATACATAATGCAGGAATAAATGGAACTAACATAGTCTTTGATTTACTACCTAACCTGTCGCGCAACTCTAATATACCCATAGCAAGCAAATCTTCTTTGCTCTCTTCCATACGCTTCTGATATTCAATAGTATAACCCTTAACTACGGAACCCTTAACTATGTGTAACATGTTAATGTAACTGCTATTTTCGTCTTCTTCATAACCAAAGACATCTAAATCATCGTCATGGGTAGTGGTAATAACTGTCTTTGACTGATATTTAACGATGGAATCGTACTTTTCTTTTAGTGTTTGGGCTTCTTCAAAGCGTAATTCTGATGATAACTTGTGAATCTCTTTGAGCAAATATTCTGTAATGTTGTGACTGTTTCCCTTGGCTATTTCTTTGATTTCATCTATCATCTCATGATAGGATTCTCTACTTTGATATCCTTCACAACATCCTAAACAGTTCTTAATATGATATTGAAGACACACTTTATATCGCCCTGATTCTATTGTTGCTTTGCTCAATGGATACCTACACGTACGTATAGGATATATCTCACGTATTAGTTCTAATAGTAAATCTAATGTGTAAACTGAACTATATGGACCAAAGTATTCTGCTCCTCTTACTACTTGCCGAGTGCGAAATACACGAGGATATTCTTCTTTTGTTATACAAAGCCATGGATATGTTTTTCCGTCTTTTAATAAGACATTATAACGTGGCTGGTATTGCTTGATAAGATTGTTTTCTAATAACAAGGCATCTGTCTCACTATTCACTACTATGTATTTCAAGTCGTATATGTGCTTCACTAATACTCTTGTCTTTACAGAATCATGCTCCTTGTTAAAGTAGGAGGATACACGACGCTTTAGGTTTTTTGCCTTTCCAACGTAGATTATTACTCCTTCTTTATTGAAGTATTGATACACACCGGGAGTCTCCGGCATGGTGGATATTATAGTCTTTATGTAAGATGTCCTGTCATTCATCACTACAAAAATAATGGCTTTTTTTTATATATTAAAATATTCATACAGGATATGTATTGTAACTACTCTCTAAGTATCCTGCTTCTTAATTCTATTCATTAAGCACACTTCTCTATTATATAAACCTTTTAGTTAACACTGCTCTTTTATCACTCACTAATGTGATTTCTTAAGTTTACTACTAACAAAAAAAGCTGTGAGAAGTTTTATATTCTCACAGCTTTTTACAACTTATATATGTTTTTAATAGTGTATCAGTGAATCTACTTGAATGTCTTCGTCAAATAGTTTACGGCCTTCTAAAGCATCTAACTCAACAAGAAAATTTACATAAATCTTCTTTACACCAAATTTACGAACTAATTCGCAAGCGGCTTTCATTGTTCCTCCTGTAGCTAATAAGTCATCGTGCAACAACACTACATCTTCTGGACTTAATGCGTCTTTGTGCATCTGAATGGTATCTGTACCATACTCCTTGCTGTAACTTACTTCAATAGTCTCTGCAGGTAATTTGCCCTTTTTGCGAACAGGCACAAATCCTATTCCTAATTTGTTACCTAAGATTGGAGCCATAATAAAACCACGAGATTCAATACCTACAACCTTGGTTATACCTGAATCCTTGTACAACTTGTACATTTCCTTTTCAAAGAATTTCATACATTCTGCATTCTTAAATGCGGTTGTCAAATCCTTAAATACAATACCCGGGATAGGAAAATCTACTATATCCCGAATCTCTTTTTTTACATCTTCTACTTTCATAATTATATCAATTGTTCCACGTGAAACATTATCTTCCTAATAAAACTAATAATACATTTATATCATTGGGCGATATGCCTGGAATACGGCTCGCCTGACCTATAGTGGCGGGGTCTATCTTACTTAATTTCTGACGAGCTTCTGTTGATAATGATTGAACTTCTGAGTAATTTATCCTACCGGATAAGGGTATGTTCTCTAAACGATGAAGCTTGTCTGCTATCTGTTTCTCACGCTCTATGTAACCACTATATTTCAAACTTATTTCACATCGCTCTACTAATTCGGCTTGACACACCTTGTGAAGACTAATACGTGCCTGTAATTCGGGAATTACTGATACTAATTTTTTTAATCTTTCTTTATCATAGTTACTTATCATTATACAGTATGATGTTTTATCATTTCTTCCTACTCTTCCTCTTAATTGATGTAGTGTTGATAATCCAAATCTTTCTGCATTAAATATAACTATACAAGTAGCATTTTTTACATCTACTCCTACTTCTATTACTGTTGTACTTATTAATATAGATATATCTCCATTATTAAATTCTTCCAT
>CALGCU010000221.1 GCA_937886455.1 uncultured Bacteroidales bacterium
TTCTTCCGTAGCAAGAATCTCTTTATCTGTAACAGTCATTTTAATCATAGCAATAATCATTTAGTATTTCTACCTACCACCCCACAAAAATCAAGCCGTCTCAAACCTTTTTGCTCTTTTCAAAAGAGCATGCCCATGTGGACATGCTCCGGGGAGGTTATATGATGAGGGAGTTGGGGGTTAGAGCAATAGAGTTGGGCTATTCTTTGTGTTCCACCCAGATGAGTTTATTGGTGTTATAGCCACGACGTTCGGCGCTTTTGAGGAGAGTGTCGAGGTCAGCTCCATTCATTTGAGGAGTACGACTCAGAATCCATAAGTATTTATCTGTTTTGCTTCCCACAAGCACATAGCGATAGTCCTCTGCGAGTTCCATAACATAATAAGGTGCGTAGAAATTCATGAAGAATGCCACTTCAAGTTTGCCGGGGTCTGTATCGTTCATTCTACGGGCTTTTCCCACTGATTCATCATACTTACCATCCAGTGTTTTCTTGTAACCTGCATTCACCACTTTAATGGTGCCGTCTGAGTTGAGCGAATAGTTGGCTGTGCAGCCTACGAGTCCTCTCTCAAAAGGATGATCAAATCGGGCTATTTCATACCATTGTCCGATATAACGATTAAGGTCCAGTTCCGGTACGGTGGAATTGTCAATGTTAGTAGAGCCACATGAGCCCATACACACAGAAGCACACAAGGCTCCTAAGATAGTGATAAAGTTTTTCATAGTAGTAGATTTATAAGGTTATTAAAAGGTTAGTTCTCACCTTAATAAACATTCTAGTAAACAAAAAGTTTCAAAAACAACACGAAAAAAGTGTTATTTTTGAAACTTTTTATTCACAGTATGTTGTTGTGTCACATCATTTAGGCGAAAGCGTAACACACGGAACAAGCATTTCTTCCATAGAGATACCACCGTGTTGGAAAGTATCTTGGTAGTAAGAGACGTAGTGGTTATAATTATTCGGGTAAGCAAAAAAGTCGTTACCCAAGGCAAAGATGTAAGTTGAACTAAGGTTAATCAATGGAAGACCGACAACCTTCGGTTGGAGTATTTCCATGACTTCCTTTTTGTTATACGCCAATGATTTCCCTACCTTATAACGTAGATTGACATTTGTGTTCTTATCGCCCACCACTTTTATTGTTCGATTGACATTTACTGTGCCATGGTCAGTAGTGATAATGAGTTTTGCGTCTGTCTTTGCAATAGCCCTAAAGAGTTCATAGACCGGCGAGTGACGAAACCAAGAAAGTGTCAAGGAGCGATAAGCCGCTTCGTTGTTAGCCAATTCCTTCATCATCTTGCTTTCTGTGCGAGAGTGAGAAAGCATGTCAATAAAATTGATGACAATAACGTTGAAGTCGTTTTTCATCAAAGAAGGTATTTTTCCAATGACCCGTTCACAGAAGTTGGACTCATTGATTTTATGATAAGAGAAAGTATGTTTCTTTCTGTATCGGTCCAGTTGACTCTTAATGAGGTTACTTTCCTGTAGGTTTTTGCCTTCATCTTCATCCTCATTGACCCACAAGTCAGGAAACATCTGCTGTATCTGCAGTGGCATCAATCCACTAAAAATCGCATTGCGAGCATATTGAGTTGCTGTAGGCAAGATGGAGGAGTAGATGTTTTCCTCTTCCACATTAAAGAAGGTAGAGAGCAATGGCTGTATAGTTTTCCATTGGTCGTAGCGGAAGTTGTCAATAAGAACAAAAAAGCACTTTTCGCCATTATTAAGACGCGGGAATAGATAAGTCTTAAATAGGTCGGTACTCATCACAGGTTTCTTTTCGGGTGTAGCAAACCACGACTCATAATTACGCTTGATGAATTTACCGAAGGCAGCATTTGCCTCTTGCATTTGTGTTTTGAGCATTTCCTGCAAGGGCGAAAGAGCTGTTTGGAGTTCCAAATCCCAATAGACCAACTTTTTATATAGTTCTACCCAATCTTCAAAGGAGTCAGCACGTGCAATCATATCACTGATTTGCATAAATTCTCCTCTAAAAGCAGATGTAGTATGCTCGTTGAGTATATCAGTTTTGTGAATATGTTTCTTAAGGGTGAGTAGGATTTGTGTAGGGTTGACCGGTTTGATAAGATAGTCGGCTATTTTACTTCCGATAGCTTGGTCCATGATGTTTTCTTCTTCACTCTTTGTAATCATCACCACCGGCGTAGTGTCATTGAGTTCTTTAAGAGCAGCGAGTGTTTCCAGTCCTGTAAGACCCGGCATATTCTCATCTAAGAAAACAATATCGTATGCGTTTTGCTTATACAAGTCAATGGCATCACGTCCGTTGGTAGCTGTTTGAACAGTGTAGCCCTTATCTTCAAGATAGATTACATAAGGTTTTAATAAATCTATCTCATCATCTACCCATAGAATACTATCAGTTTTCATTTTTCTTTCAGATTTTGACGTTCAAATATCAAATATTCATCTTCAGAAAATATACCCTTCAATAATAGTTCCAAATTGTCATTAGCAATTTTCATCACTCGTACACCTTCTTGTTGGAAGAGCACATTTAAGTCATTGTTATTGAGTAGTAAGCCTTCATACCACTCACATTCCTTATAGGAGTCAAAATTACTAATTTTTAGTGCACTTTCACTTTTATTAAATGCCATTACCTCGATGTCAAATTCTTTGATAAGGAATTGCGAGAAGTTAAACAGAGCCAGTTGATAGAGCACCTTATTGACTTTTTCTTCATCATTCGGCATCAGCAAAAGCACAGCATAAGAAGTAGCATCAGCCACAAAGTTATACCCTGTGAGAGGCGCTTCCTCCTCTTGTAGTTCTTCTGTACGACGCGTGAGCAATGTGCCATGTGATTCTCCCTTTTGAGATTCCACCCCTTGATTCATCAGTCCGAGCATATCTTTAGCCATCGCACTGACTTCACTCTGCGGGTATTTGGCAATCATATCACGCAAGGCATCAGCAAAAGCCATAGGTTCTTGCGTTTTGGCAATAGCCAATGCATTAAGGAAATAGAACTTAGGCATGAGTTTAGACTGCGAGAACTCCTCATCGGCTTTTTGCTTATTGCTTTTCACTTGCGTATAGTTTCCATCCAGATATGCCCGATAAGTATCCACATACAAAGAGTCTTCCTCCACAAGCATTCGTTGCATCCGCTGAATGTAGTGTGGATCTTGCAAGACCTTGGCAGTCTCACAATCCGGGAATTTTTGTAACAGGTCTAATCGACACCTCTCACTCTCCAATGTTTTGTCTTGTTGCAAGGCAATGAGATAGCGTTGGAAATACACATCACACATTCTCTCATCATTCGGGAAACGTTGTTCAAATTCGTCAAACGTGTGTAATGCAAGTGGCATGTCTTTTACCTTATCCTTAGCGATAAGTCCCATATTGTAGAGAGCAGTTGCCCATTCCTCATTCGAGGCCTGTATCATTTCAGGCGTCGTAGGTATTTGTTTGAGATAGTATGCAGGATTCTTCGGGTTGTTGGCAGCAGTATCACTCATAGCCGTCATCGCAAGTGAGTCAGTCAGAAGGTTGCCCTCTTCATCATATTGTGGAGCAGAAGCAAAATCATTCACCACTGCTTTGCTGAGCCTTCTCCAGTTGTCTTCCAACTTACGTGTGCCCCATTTCTGCTTAAATGTTTTTCGTCCGGAAGCAAGCAAGTTTGAGTTATAGAAGTACCACTCAGCTGTTCCCAGATTACCTATCATATTTTGTGTATTAACACTTACCAATCCTTCTTCAGTTTCACGTTCAGCCATTTGTGCTTGTTCAGCCGCTTCTTTTTCAGCAGCCTCCAAATCGGCAATGATTTTTTCTACCACTTTTAAGCGTTCATCTTCGGGCATAGCCGCCAAGCGTTGCAAACTATCTTGCAGTTGCACCACCTCTTGCTGAGAGACTAATTCCCCCAATGTGGCAGCCAGATGGGCAACATGTGCGTATCGTTCATCCTCTGTAGTGAGCAATGTAACTCCATCCGCATACATAGGTTGCGCTTCAGCATACATGCCTTGCACATAGTACAAATCAGCCAATGTGAGCACAACTTCAGCCTTAGCCATGGCATTTTGTGTGCTCTTTTCCACAGCCAAATTGTAGTACTCCATTGCTTTCAGTGTATCTTTTTGATGGAGATATATGGAGGCTACCGCTCCATATATTTGGTCAAGATTGTCTTTATACTTAAAGTCCTTCGCCATTTTCAAGAGTGATTTGATGGCGTTTTTCTTATCAGAGATAAGTTCATTGACACGTAATCGCG
Organism: uncultured Bacteroidales bacterium; assembly: GCA_937886455.1. Classification (GTDB taxonomy): domain Bacteria; phylum Bacteroidota; class Bacteroidia; order Bacteroidales; family Paludibacteraceae; genus Gallipaludibacter. The sequence goes on from CALGCU010000221.1 coordinate 4,276, forward strand.
CATTAAAGTCCATCTCAACAGCCGGGTTTCGCTTAATCACTTTTTTGTAGGCAGCAATAGCATTAGCATTATCCCCATTGAGTTGGTACAATTGTCCTAAAACAAAGTCAAATCTCACCTTGTCTCGTTTTTTTTGTTGACCTTTAGCGGCGAGTCCTACAAATGATATTGCATCTTTGTATTGTTGTTTTTTCAACAATAGGTCGGCATTTACTTCCGCATATAAAAGTGAGTTGGCACGTTTCAGTTCATCTTGATTTACCTTAGAAATAACTTCTTCAGCCTCGTATATCCATCCCATTTCGGCATAGGAACGTGCTATCCACAATTGACATTGCGACACAATGTCTTTATCATCAGCATAGTGGCGCATAACATAAGTGAATGTACCAATTGCTCCGATGAAATCCGCCTTATAGAATTCAGCTTTTGCCAACATCATCCACGCTTCATCCAAAGCCTCATTAAACTCATTTTGGTTATAGAAAGCCTGGTATTCCGGTTCATGCCACTTTTTAGGGTCACGTTTTGGTTTTTTTTGTATAGAGTGTAGTTTGATGGCTTTTCTGCATTTCTCAATGGCTCTATCCATTTGGGAAGTGGCCGATGTTGCAGACTGATGGTTGCTAATGGGATAAAGTGGAATAACAGCGGTATAGTCGTCTTTATTGGCTTTGTGTATATTATCAATACCTTCTTCAAAGCTTTGACGACCATTGAAGTTAATGTTGTAGCGTGTTGTAGTGCTATGGAAGAATCTTGTTAAGGCAGTGTTTTTAGATGTAGAGCATCCGGTCAATGCCATTAAAAGTACGCATATCCACGCACATTTTACTTTGTTCATATATTTACGTACCGCTTTTATCATGAAAGTACAAAGGTACGATTTTTTTTCTAACTTTCGCACATAAGTGTTTTACATTCTTCATCTAAGAGAACACCATTGTAGGAGAGAGGCGAAAAAGTCGTTTGATTACTTGCATTGAGTGTGTTGTGTGCCACCTTCTATAATTATATTCTTATCTTAATCCTACGTAGTGGTAACGGTGATAGTTACTGTGTGAGTGAGTTCAAGGTGGAGGGGGTGTTTTTATTGGCAACAAGTGTGAATAATTGAAGAATAGTAAAAAAATCGTATAGTTATTATTTCTTTTCGGAAAAAAGTTAGTATATTTGCAGTCGGATTTGAATTGAGTGTTTAAACAATGACTTCGTAGCTCAGTTGGTAGAGCAACTGACTCTTAATCAGTGGGTCGAGAGTTCGAGCCTCTCCGAGGTCACAAAAAAGGAATCATCTGAAGAGATGGTTCCTTTTTTGTTTAAGTCTGTGTGAACGTATATTTACAACCTGACAGCAATAATATTTTAGGTAGGTTCTGCACCCTCTCGACTGATGTGCAGATTCATCCAAAGGAGGGTAAGCCAACAAGTGAGAGTCGGTCAACTATCCATTACAATAAAAATGCGATATGCCACAGTGACACAGGCATAGATTGTATAAGCAATGCTTTTAAAGCAGTACTTGCTGAGAATAAGACGTATACTCTTCGTAAATTCCCGTAAATGGGTTTCTACTCATAGTGTTGATGTGTAGTGTATAGGTATCAGGAAGAATGTTTACCACCGAGAGATGAAGAGTGTGTCCGCACACACAATCTAAGTTTTCTTTCCCCTTTAGATAAACATCTACAAATAGTTCTTTATCTTTTACTCTTAGGGTGGCTTGCGCTCCATGTATAGCACAATTTACAAGCATAGTGTAGTGAAGTTGAAGTGTCCCATTGGTATATTCATACTGCAATGTTTCTTCATAAAGATAGGAATTATCACAAGCCTCAAATGCTTGGGCTTCGATTTTCTCGCCATTTGGAGTCTGACAACTCACACAAAATAATGGCAGTAACAGAATGATAAGAATGTGTTTTTTCATCATAATAAATGTATTTTGTTGCTGGCAAAGGTAAGAAGAACAGAAAAGATGTGCAAGCAAAACGGGTGGACATTTGCATATAGATAAACAACCATATATGAGATACTTAGCATAATTTCAAGTGGACATTTTCATGCACTATATGCGTTAAGAATAGATATTATGTGTTTATTGTAAAAAAAAGTGCGAAGTTGTTATTGAATAAACAACTCCGCACTATGTTATCCTTTGAGAAGTAATATTAAATCAAGTTGATGATAAGTTCTCCGTCAACTTCGTTGAATGCGATTTTTCCTTCTCTTGCCAACCAGCCATACGCTTGGTTGAGTTCAGCTTCTTTTAACTTTGTAGCTTTTTTGATGGCTTTTGTGCTCAAAGCACCGTTTTGTAAGGCGTTCCATACCAACCCGGCATTCTCGCCCATTTTTCCAATTAACATAAATCTTTTTTTCCTTAAAAATTAAACATTCCGCATGAGTACTTCTCATTGCGCGTGCAAAGTTACGGAAAATGGTGCATGTGAGCAAATTTCTCTATTTCACGACAAAAGTTTGTGGTCCTAAGTCGTACATAGCATCAATTTGTGCTGCGTATTTTTGGGAGATAATCGCACGGCGCAATTTGAGTGTATTAGTGAGTTCTCCCGCTTCAATGGTAAATCCTTTTTTGATAAGGGTGAATTTCTTTATATGCTCAAAGTGTGCCATATTTTCTTGGTGTTTAGCGATTCTTGCTTCCAAGAATTTATAGATTCTTTCATCAGCAATGAGTGCATCATCATTGTCGTATGCTATGTTGTTTTCCTCAGCATATTTGCGCAATGCCACCAGATTAGGCACAACAATAGCCGTAACATAGTTTCTTTGATCGCCAATTACAGCCACTTGTTCAAAGAACATATCACTGGTGAGCAGTGTTTCGATTTGTTGCGGTGCAATGTATTTACCATTACTTGTTTTGAAGAGGTCTTTGATTCGTTCTGTGAGATAGAGGTGTTGGCCTTTGAGGTATCCAGCATCTCCGGTAAGGAAGCATCCATCTTCAGTGAAAGCAGCTGCGTTAGCTTCAGGTTTATTATAGTAGCCTTTGCAGACTGTAGCACCTCTGAGTTGAATTTCATTATCTTCCCCTATTCTCACTTCAAGATTAGGCATTATGCTACCAATGGAGCCTATTTCATAGCCTGTGTAGTCATAACAGCACACTGTGGCATACGATTCTGTCAATCCATAACCATAGATGATAGGTATTCCGATGCTACGGAAGAAGAATGCAATATGATCAGAGAGTGCGGCACCTGCCGTTGGGAACAAGTGACCATTTTCGATTCCGATAGTGCGTTTAACTTTAGAGAAGATTAGTTTATCTGCCACCTTGTATTTGAGAGCGAGCCATGCGCTTGGTTTGATGTTTTGGCGCAGGCATTCAATATTGTGTTTTTTTCCTACAGCCAGAGCCCAAGCCACGATTCCCAACATAATAGGAGGATAACTATCCAATTTTTCTTTAACAGCTATATAGACTTTTTCCCAAAAGCGCGGAACAGAACACATGCAGGTGGGTTTGATTTCTTTAACTGTTTGTTGTATTTCTGCCGGTCGTAAATTAATTACTATCTCCATGCCGCTGAATAAACAGAGGTAGCTCCACAAGCGCTCAAAGACATGTGAGAGCGGAAGAAATGCTATGCTGACATCCTTATCTGAGATAGTAGGAAGGCGTTTTTTATGATTGAACATAGCACAATTATAGCCTTCATGAATGAGCATTACCCCTTTAGGGTCTCCTGTAGTACCAGACGTATAGAGAATAGCAGCGAGGTCTTGTTCATTGGCTGCCTGACGACGTTGTTCAACAAGAGCCTCCAGTTCTTCAGAATTACCCAAAGCCATAAAATCACTGAAATACATAGACATATCTTTGCATGTCTCCGAGAAACGAATAGACGGGTCAACGGCTATAATCCATTGCAATCCGGGGCATTCAGGTTGTGCTTCACATGCTTTGTCATATTGGGCTTGCTCACCCACCAAAAGAATTTTCAAACCAGAGTCGTTGACAATATAGGTAACTTGTGAAACAGATGATGTAGCATATATCGGCACAAGTACACCTCTATTAGCGTAGAGTGCGAAATCTGTGACCAACATTTCAGGTACATTTTGAGAGAATTCTCCCAACTTATCTTCCTCTTTAATACCGAGTTTAGCTAACGCTCTTGCCACGATTTTGATTTCTTCACCCCGGAAGGAGACAATATCTCCGTCGTAGAGCTTTTTACCTCTCTGAAATTCCGTTTCACCGTTTACCATTACTTCGCCATTTTGAATGACAATCTTAGCTTCTACGCCGGAT
>CALGCU010000222.1 GCA_937886455.1 uncultured Bacteroidales bacterium
TGTATGTGAATATGTTTGAAGGGCCTTCGGCGTATCACACGGAACATATCTCGTTGGCGCAATGGGCAGACTGTCTATTAGTGGCACCAGCGACAGCGAATGTGATGGCAAAGATGGCCAATGGAATTGCGGATGATGCACTTTCCACAACTTATTTGGCATGTCAATGTCCTGTGATGATAGCGCCAGCCATGAACGAGCATATGTGGGAACATGTGGCCAGGCAAAGGAATGTGGATGAGTTGCGAAAAAATGGGGTGGAAGTATTGACGCCCAACGAAGGAGAATTGGCGTGTGGGGTGTCAGGCAAGGGAAGAATGCCGGAACCTGCTGAGATTGTAGCAAGAGTGATTGATTTTCTCACACCTAAAACTCTCAGTGGTAAAAAAGTGTTACTCACAGCAGGTCCCACCTATGAGAAGATTGACCCCGTGAGATTTATAGGTAATTTCTCCACCGGTAAAATGGGCTGTGCATTGGCAGAGGAGTGCAAAAGACGTGGTGCAGATGTGACGCTCGTGGCTGGTCCGATACAACAAAAAACTTCACCGGCAATCAAACGAATCAATGTAATGTCGGCAGAGGAAATGTATGTGGCAGCCGTGGCAGAATTTCCACAACACGATGTCGCCATTTTGTCGGCCGCAGTAGCAGACTTTACGCCGGAACAGACAGCAGATGTGAAGATTAAGCGAGAAAAAGACGACCTCAACATAACGCTCAAACCGACACATGATATTGCAGCCACCTTAGGCGCCATGAAGCAAACCAACCAAGTTTTAGTGGGCTTTGCACTGGAAACCAATCAAGAACAGGAAAATGCGGCACGTAAGTTGACAAAGAAAAATTTGGATTTTATTGTGCTAAATTCTCTAAACGACAAAGGAGCAGGATTTGGTTATGACACAAACAAGGTGACTATCCTTGATAAAACCAATCAGCAAGAGTTTCCCCTCAAAAGCAAACAACAAGTGGCAGTGGACATTATCAATTATTTGGAAAATATATTATAAGACATATTCATGAAGAAACTACTATCAACCCTATTGCTTGTATTGGTCAGCACAACGGTATTTGCTCAAGAATTGAACTGTAATGTACAAATCAATTCAGACCAAATAGAGGGTAGCAACAAATCAATCTTCAACACTCTACAACAAGCGATAGGTGAATTTATCAATAACCGACGATGGACAGACATGACGGTGGCGCAGCAAGAGCGCATTGAGTGTAACATGACACTGATTGTGAATGCAGTGACAGACAATCAAATATCCGGAGTGCTACAAGTGCAATCACGTCGTCCGGTGTATAATACCAGCTATACCACGCCTTTACTAAACTTTAGAGACGAGAAGTTTACATTTCAATATACAGAGTTTGAACAACTCGAGTATCAAGAGAATGTATTTACCACCAACCTAACGTCAATGTTGGCCTATTATGTGTATCTGATTATTGGGTATGACATGGATAGTTATTCTCCATTAGGTGGCACCCCTTATTTTCAAGTGGCAGAAAACATTGTGTTGAATGCGCAAAGTGCTTCTCTGGAAGATGCAGAGGCAGCAGGATGGAAATCATTTAGTGACAACAGAAACAGATATGCGCTCATCAATAATTTGATGGATGAGGCGTTTAGTAAATATCGTCAGTTCTTCTATGCCTACCATCGGTTGTACTTAGATGCGATGGAGGTGAATGTGAGCAATGCCCGTTCAAAGATAATGGCAGAATTGCCTGTAATCAGAGAGGCTAACCGTGCCAGACCATCTGCTGTGGCTATCACTGCATTCTTAGATGCAAAGGGAGACGAATTGGTGAATATATTTCAGCCGGCACCACAAGCAGAACGAGAAGCAGTGCATGAAGTGTTGATGGATGTAGATCCAACGCGGAATACCTTATACGACAAACTGACTCAATAACGACAGAAAATGCTACAACATTTAAGTATAACCAACTATGCCCTCATAAGGGAACTGGAAATTGACTTTGAAGCAGGATTTTCCGTAATGACGGGAGAAACAGGCTCCGGTAAATCAATTATTCTGGGTGCTTTAGGGCTGATTATGGGACAACGTGCCGATATTCGTGTGATTTCTGATGGTGAGCAGAAATGTGTGATAGAAGCCGACTTTCAATTGAAGGACGGAGATATAGAAGCATTTTTCCAAGAAAATGATTTGGATTATGAAGGTGGGAATTGCTGTATCAGACGCGAACTGAACAGAAATGGAAAATCACGCACTTTTGTGAATGACACCCCAGTGTCGCTAACAATCCTAAAAGAATTGACTGACCAACTCATCGACATTCATTCGCAACATGAAAATCTCCTACTCAAGTCCAACCAATTTCAATTAGAAACAGTTGATACGATTGCCGCCAATCATGTTGAGCGCGAAGCTTATGAGAAAGCATTTGATGAGTATGTGACAACAAAGCGAACGTTGGAAGAACTCATGGAGAGTACCCAAAAATCAAAAGAAGAAGAGGACTATATCCGCTATCAATACAACCAATTGGAGGAAGCCAATCTTAAAGAGGGAGAGTTGGATGAACTGGAGGGAGAGTTAGAAATGTTGCAAAATGCCGAACTCATCAAAACTAATTTGTGGCAAACATTCCACGCGTTGGATGGTGAGCAAGGTTCGTTGAGCATTTTACATGGAGCACAAAGCGCTTTGAACAAAGTGGCCGGATATATGCAGAAAGTGCAAGAATTGGCTCAACGATTAGACAGTACAATTATTGAGTTGAAAGATGTGGCAGCAGAAGTGGAAGATTTGTCGGAAAATATGGAAGTTCAGCCCGAACGAATGCAAGAAGTAGAAGATAGGCTGAACCTTATCAACACATTACTTCAAAAGCATGCTTGCCAAACAGAAGGAGAACTGTTGAAGCTAAAACAAAGCTTCGCAGACAGGCTGGATGTGATTGACAATTCAGAAGAAAGAATAAGAGAACTCACGGCACAATTAGAAGAAGCGAAAAGAGCACTGAATAAGGCAGGCGAACAGTTGAGCGTTTCCCGAAAACGAATCAAGACACCAACAGAAGAAAAAATCACCACCCAATTGAAATGTTTAGGGGTACCCCATCCGAATTTCCAAATTGAATACGCACAATGTGCCACTCCCACAAAATCAGGAATGGATGAAATACAATTTCTTTTTGCTGCCAACAAAAATCAAACTTTGCGTAATGTAGCTGACGTGGCATCGGGCGGAGAAGTGGCACGATTGATGCTATGCTTGAAAGCACTTTTGGCAGAACATCGTTCATTGCCGACCTTGATATTTGACGAGATAGATACGGGTGTGTCGGGAGAAGTGGCAACGCAAATGGCTACCATCATGAGGAGTATGGCACAACATATGCAGGTGATGGCTATTACCCATCTACCACAAATAGCCGCCAAAGGCAATGTACACTACAAAGTGTATAAACAAGACGCCGAAGAACACACTGAGACACAAATCAAACGCCTTACACATGAAGAGCGAGTGATGGAGATTGCACAAATGTTGAGCGGAGCAAATGTGACAGATGCCGCCTTACAAAATGCGCGAGAATTGCTAAAAGAAAAGAATGACGAACGATGAACCCACATACAAAGTACATCGTTAAAGAACCAAGAAAATAAGAAGAGCGGATGCAAATCCCACAAGGTATACACAACAAAACAACACAGGGACTAAGAAATCTATGGATAGGTTTCTGTTTGATGTGTTGTGCAATGTTAAATGCTCAAACCTTGGGAGTAGATAGCCTATCACAAGCTCTTCCAACTGACACAACTACATCGTTGCAGGTAGATTCAGTGCCACAAGATTCAGTGGTCACTCCACAAAAAAAATCATTTTTAGATGCTCAGGTAGTGTATTCAGCTTCCGACTCCATTGTATTATGGGGAGATGGTACAGCCTTTCTACATGGAACAGGCGATGTGACCTATCAAGCGATGAATCTAAAAGCAGATTATGTGAGGGTGAAAATGGACAGCAGCACTGTGTATGCCAAAGGTGTGCCCGACTCAGTGGGGAAAATTCAGGGAAGTCCGGTGTTTTCAGACAACGGCACAGAATATGAAGCCAAGGAAATGACCTACAACCTCAAGACACGCAAAGCATTTGTAAGACAGGTAGTGACACAACAAGGAGAAGGATACATCGTGAGCGACAGGACGAAAATCACAGAAGACAAGACACTAAGCATGGCGGGAGGAAGATATACTACGTGTGATGATCATGAACATCCCCATTTCTGGCTTCAACTCACCAAAGCAAAGGTGAAGCCTGGCGAATATGTTGCCACCGGGCCTGCCTATCTTGTATTGGCAGATGTACCGCTTCCCCTTGCTATTCCATTTGGATTTTTCCCCTTTACCAACAAATACTCTTCCGGTATTATCATGCCAAGTTTTGGAGATGATGCCAGCAGAGGATTTTACCTGCATAACGGAGGGTATTATTTTGCCATCAATGACTATTTTGATTTGGAACTAACAGGAGATATTTACACAAAAGGAACGTGGGCTGTCAACTTGAGATCCAATTATGTGAAGCGTTATAAGTTTAGAGGAAGCCTTGACATATCCTATCGAACAGATGTGACAAGTGAGAAGGACTTGCCTGACTATCGCAAGGCAACAAATATGAGCATTCGATGGTCGCATTCACAAGATGCAAAAGCCAATCCATATACAACATTTTCAGCGAATGTAAACTTTTCAACCAGTGGATATAACAAAAGCAACATAAACAGTTACTATGACGGTGCTCTCAATTCAGAAAACACCAAGTCGTCGAGTGTGAGTTTCTCCCAACGTTTCCCGGAAAGCCCGTGGAGCATTTCAAGAAGCGTATCGGTTGCACAAAGAACTAGAGACTCCACCATCAATCTATCTTTGCCAACTTTGAACGTATCGATGAGTCGTATCTATCCGTTCAAACGTAAAAATCCGATAGGGAAAGAAAGGTGGTATGAGAAAATCGCCCTATCATACACAGCCACAATCAACAATAGTATTGACACTAAGGAGTCGATGTTGTTCAAATCATCTTTCTTGAATGATTGGAAAAATGGTATCAAGCATACTTTGCCCATATCGGCTTCATTCACCCTATTTAAGTACATCAATGTTACTCCTCAAATCAACTATAATGCACGCATGTATTTCAGACGGGTGGATCAATCATGGAATGAACAAGAAAACCAGGTGCAACGAGATACGACCAACGGATTCTATTATGTGCAGGATTTTAATTTGAGTCTTTCGGCTTCAACTAAATTGTATGGTTTTTACATTCCCATCAGAAAGATATTTGGCGACAAAATTGACCGAATAAGGCATGTGGTGACACCTTCTGTTGGCTTGTCATGGCACCCCGACTTTGGAGCACCTCTATGGGGGTATTACGGAACGTATGAACGACCAGTTAATCCCAACGATCCGACCAACTTAGAGACACGGGAAGTGACATACTCGCGCGGGAAGAGGGCAAGCCGGTATGGTCAACTTATCATTGGGGAACAACCTGGAAATGAAAATACGTAATGACAAGGACACCACAGGGAAGGAACCATTTAAGGTGATTAGTTTGATAGACAATTTTGCTGTGAGTACTTCCTATAACATTGCAGCCGATTCCATGCGTTGGTCTAATTTTAACGCACAACTACGTCTGAAATTATGGAAGGGATATTCGTTGAGTTTGAGTGGAGCATTTGACCCCTATAAATATGCACTCAATGAGTTTGGCAATCTGGTTCATATTAGCAAATGGAGAAAATTCCCCAAGTTTCTGGGTACAAGTACTTCGTTTTCCTATACTTTCAACAACCAAACCTTTAAGACGTGGTTTGGAAAAGATAAAAAAAAGAAAAACGACATACAAAATACTGAGAATGGAGAGTCTCAAGACCCTATGTCGGAGGACGCAGAGGCAACAGTAGAGGCGAGCAATGATGGCTACACAAAAGTGGAAATCCCATGGAGTCTTTCTGTGGATTACTCTATTCGATATGGACAGAGTGGGATATTTGACAAAGAAAAAATGGACTATAAGATGGAGTTTACTCACAACTTAAGATTAGCCGGTAACATCAGTTTGGGAAAATGGAGGGTGAGTGCTTCTACCTCGTATGACTTTAAGGCGAAACAATTTACATATACCAACATCACGGTCAATAGAGACCTACACTGTTGGAGCATGAGTGGTAGTTTTGTACCTTTTGGACCTTGCAAATCTTATACATTCAGAATTGGAGTGAACGCCAGCATGTTGTCTGACCTCAAATATGAAAAACAAAGTGATTATGGACGACCACAAACTAATTGGTGGTAAGATAAATGATAACAATATTAACAATTTAAATAATAAAAGATTATGATTGAAAAAGGAAAAATGGTTAGAGTGTCTTATGACCTCTACGTTGATGCGGAAGAAACCGGCAAACAAGAATTGATGGAAAGAGCAACAGAAGAACATCCATTGGCTTTTTGCTTTGGAGTAGAACCTATGTTACCTATGTTTGAAGCGAATTTGGTAGGCTTGAAGGAAGGTGATAGTTTTGATTTCACCATCCCATGCCAAGAAGCATATGGTGAATATGATGAGGAGAGTGTAATTATGCTCGATAAGAAGATTTTTGAAGTAGACGGAAAGTTTGATGATGAACGCATTGTTGCCGGTGGCATAGTACCTTTGATGGATACAGAAGGTAATCATTTCCAAGCTCAGGTTGTGGAAGTAACTGACACACAAGTACAAGTTGACCTCAATCATCCATTAGCAGGAGAAAACTTACACTTTATTGGCAAAGTAGTGGGCGTGAGAGAAGCCACAGAAGAAGAACTTGATGCACTGAAACATCACCAACATGGTTGTGGATGTGGTTGTGGCGACTGTGGTTCTGATAGTGATTGTGGATGTAATTGCTCTGGTTGCGATTGTCACTAATACCACTATGAATACATTCGGACAGTATTTCCGTTTCACCTCATTTGGAGAATCCCATGGTATGATGGTGGGGGGCGTGTTAGATGGATGTCCTGCAGGACTTACTCTGGACATTGAGGAAATCAATGAGGAACTCCGCAGACGACGTCCGGGACAATCGTCTATTACTACTGCGCGCAAGGAAAACGATTCTGTGGAATTTGTATCCGGTGTACTGGATGGAGTTACCACCGGTGTGCCCATTGCCTTTCTGATAAAGAATGAAAATCAGAGGTCGCAAGATTATGAACAAATGAAGGATTTGTTTCGTCCATCGCATGCTGATTACACCTATCAAATGAAATATGGAATCAGAGATTACCGAGGAGGAGGACGTAGTTCTGCAAGAGAAACCGCTGCCAGAGTAGTGGCGGGTTCTATTGCAAAACAATGGCTGAAACAGTGGAATATTACAATTCAGGCATACACTTCACAGATAGGACCTATTGCATTGGAGAATGATTACACAAAATATCCTTTGGAACAAACAGAAACGAATGTTGTGCGATGTCCTCAACCGGAAATGGCTATGCAAATGCAAGCATTGATTGAGCAAGTAAAGAGCGAGGGAGATTCCATTGGAGGCACCATTACATGTGTGATAAGCCATCTACCCGTCGGCTTGGGGAATCCTATTTTTGGTAAATTACAAGCTACCTTAGCACAAGCCATGATGAGCATAAATGCTGTGAAAGGGTTTGAGTATGGATGTGGATTTCAACATTTAGACAAGAAAGGTTCTGAACTGAATGATGCCTTTTATGCGGAAAATGGGAACGTGAGAGCCAAAACCAACTACTCAGGAGGCATACAAGGCGGTATATCCAACGGAGAAGATGTGTATTTTCGTGTAGCTGTAAAGCCTACTGCTACTATCAGCCTACCACAACAAACCGTTGATGTACATGGAAATGAAGTAACCTTAGAAGCAAAAGGAAGACATGATCCATGTATTGTACCAAGAGCAGTACCCGTGGTGGAAGCAATGGCTGCTTTGGCTGTGGCGGATGCAATGAAACAAAGATTAACTGAACTATAAGCAAAAGAATTTGATAATTGCCGAAAAAAGTGTATTTTTGCTTTGAGGCCAATCTAACACAAGAATTAATCACCTAAAATAATTACAATGAATACACTAAAACAATTTGTACTTATGTCAGTACTCGCAAGTGCAATGGTTGCATGTAACTCTGCAACGGATGCAAAAAAAGAAAACAAGAACTCTCAAAATCCTTTTTTCACAGAGTTTACCACTCTACATCAAACCTATCCTTTTGATGAGATAAAGTTGGAACATTTTATGCCGGCTTTTGAAGAAGGAATGAAACAACAAATGGAAGAAGTAAATGCTATTATCAATAATGAAGAAGCAAAAGATGCTGATATCATTAAATTAACATTTAATAAAAAGAAATTAGTAAGTATTGATGTATTAGATGTTTGAAAGGTAGTATATGAAAAAATTTGATTATAATTTAGACTTATTAAGAGTTTTAAGTATGTTTTTAGTAATTGTTATTCATGTTGCAAATTACTATTGTAGGGC
>CALGCU010000223.1 GCA_937886455.1 uncultured Bacteroidales bacterium
TATCTAGTGGTCCCGAGATGGTCCCGAGGTGGTCGCGGGGATGATAGGGCGCTTGTTGCACTCGCATTAGGACGGGTAGAGCCCTATGGGACGTGTCGGAGATGACACTACAGGACGGCTTCGCCTACAGGACGTTCGCAGGGCGAACTATAGGACGCTGCGCTGTGCTTGCTACAGGGCGCTCGTTACACTCGCCGGAGGATGTTTGCAGGAGGGAGGCGGATCAGACTCTTCGTACGTACCAGTCATATCGGACAGCCGAGATAGTATAAAGGGGGCATGGAAGTTGGGGAAAAAGAGGTCTCAACCGCATAAGTACTGCGATTGAGACCACATTTTATGCTCTTATAGATTTTTGGCGGACAGTAATAATCTTTAACCCTGAAAAGGATTATAATTAACCGTCTCTACAATCTATGCATTTTCAAATTGACGTAGGAAACGTACATCGTTCTCTGAGAACATACGCAAGTCCTTAACCTGGTATTTCAAGTTAGTAATACGTTCTACACCAAATCCAAAAGCATATCCGGAATATACTTTACTATCAATGCCATTAGCTTCTAACACAGCAGGATCCACCATACCACAACCTAAGATTTCTACCCATCCTGTGTGCTTACAGAAAGAACATCCCTTGCCCCCACACAAGTTACAAGATATATCCATTTCCGCACTTGGTTCTGTAAATGGGAAGTAAGAAGGGCGAAGGCGTATCTTCGTCTCTGCGCCAAACATTTCTTTTGCGAAGTAAAGCAATGCCTGCTTCAAGTCTGCAAACGACACATTCTTGTCCACATAAAGTCCTTCAATTTGGTGGAAGAAGCAGTGAGCACGTGCCGAAATAGCCTCATTACGATATACACGTCCCGGACATAGCACACGAATAGGAGGTTCAGTGCATTCCATCACTCTTGACTGAACACTGGATGTATGTGTACGCAAGAGGACATCAGGATTTTTCTCTATAAAGAAAGTATCCTGCATGTCGCGTGCCGGATGTTCCGGTGGAAAGTTAAGTGCTCCAAAGACATGCCAATCATCCTCCACTTCAGGTCCTTCAGCAATAGTGAATCCAATGTGAGAGAATATATCAATAATTTCGTTACGGACTAAAGACAACGGATGGCGTGTTCCTAACTGAATACTATCAGGAGTACGTGTCAAGTCCAATGAGTCATCCTTTGTTCCTTGATTCTCAAACTCAGCACGTAATTCATTAATACGATCTTGAGCAGTGTTCTTCAGTTCGTTCAATAATTGACCTATCTCACGTTTTTCTTCATTGGGTACATTACGAAAATCAGCAAACAAAGCCGTAATCTCGCCTTTCTTGCTTAAATACTTAATGCGAAGAGCCTCAAGTTCTTCCACATTACTTGCCTTTAATTCCTTAATCTGACGAAGCAGTTCTTCTATACGTCCTTTCATATCTTTTTTATATCTTACTGCAAAGGTAGTACTTTTTAATAAGTTGACCAAGACAATCGTCTGAGTAACTAAGTATAAATTTATTTCTCCACTCTAAACCAATCTACATCAACCCAACCACCGTCGTTAGTTACGATAGAAGGACGGGTACAGAAAAGTCCCATCTTCGCACCTATCCACTTACCCTCTTTAACAGTAAATTCATTGCCTAATTTATGAAACTTTTTACCATCATAACTATATGACCAATATGCTTTTACTACATGGTCATGTCCTCCCTCGCTTTCTTTAATCTTTTCCGAAGTAGTCTGTACTTTTAAACGTACATACAATGTAGCAGAAGCTGCAGGCAATGAAGTCACCACCTTTTCCGTAGCACCCTTATCAGCCTTATAACATTCCACTTGTTGCAATTCCAATCCTTCTTCTGTATTCACCAAAACTACAGCCGAATAGTCCATACCCATTAACACCATGCCGGCGCGTTCACCTTTATACTTAGCAATCGGAGAAAAAGTAAGTTTGGCTGTTGCTGTCAACTTAGGAGCATTGAGTTTTTGTAACAACAAATTCGGAACATCCCATAGGCTTTTATAGTTTGAAACCACAGGGAAAGAGTATAAACGGAGTTTACTATTCGCAGCATCTGCAAAATACCAACGATCATCCACATTGGCATGCCATTGCCACTGCCAGCCTAAAATACCCTCATCAAACTCATCACTATCCTGCGGAGTGAGGCGAGGCATAGAACCGCTTACTTTCGGTTTTCGATAACGTAACACCGGTTCACCACATCCATCACCATCTTTATCCACTCCCATCACAGGCCAATCATCTTTCCACGCCATCGGTTGTAAATGGACTAAACGCCCTACTGCCCCTACATCTTGGAAATGGAAGAACCAGTCTTCACCTTCAGGCGTATCTACCCAAGCACCTTGATGAGGTCCATTAATCGGTGTAGCACCTTGCTCTAACACTTTACGCCATTCATACGGTCCATATACATGTTTAGAGCGTTGCACTACCTGCCAACCAGTGGGAACACCGCCAGCCGGATGGAAGATATAATAATAGCCATTTCTTTTGTAAAACTTAGGTCCTTCACACGTTTCGTGTGCTTCATGTCCATCAAAGATAATGCGAGATGGAGTGATAGCCTTAGTTGCATCTGCATTCAGTTCACAAACAGCGATAACACTCTTAAGTCCCGCTCTACTTCCGGCATAAGCATGTACCAGGTAAACACGTCCATCATCATCCCATAGAGGAGAAGAATCAATCAAGCCTTTCCCCGGTTTTACCAACACAGGTTCCGACCACACACCCCTAACATCTTCTGTTTTCACCATAAAGATACCCTGGTCAGGGTCTCCCCAAAAAATATAAAACAAACCATTGTGGTAACGAATACAAGGAGCCCACACGCGCATTCCATGTAAAGGAGCTGTATCAGTAGCCGGTGAAACAGCATGTGGTAAAGCTGCCCCTACAATAGTCCAATTGACTAAATCTTTAGAATGTAAAATCTGCAATCCTGGCACACAACCAAAACTGGAGGAAGTCATGTAATAATCACTTCCCACTCTACATACATCCGGATCAGAATAGTCAGCGTATAACACCGGATTTTTATAAGTTCCGTCACCTTGGTCAGCAACCCATACTTTTGACACTTGAGCATGAAGAATTGCAGATATTGACAACACTACAGCTAACAATATATTTTTCATTTTTTTCATACGATTATTGTATATTATCATCTACCTTTTGAAAGCGCATTTCCACATTCCCAAGTACAGAAATGTTTCGTATTGTGGACAATACCCCTTCCTTAAAATAAAACTCTACCTTTTCGCCATCTGTCTTCACACCATGAATAATAGAATCATTTTGCACATAAGTACCAGAACAAGCTAACCAATCACAATCACTGTCAAGAAGAAATTCGCCTTCTGTAACATGCAATATAGAAGTTTTCATGCATGCACAACCGACGAAATCAGCCATAGGAAGCAAGTCTGTATCACTGCCTTCCTTATAAGCAGCATATAAATACCAATCACCCAAAAGTTCATTGTATTGTTCCTCTTGCTTAGGTTCACATCCCAACAGAGAAACACAACACAAAACTAACAACAAAATACGTTTCATACCTTTTATTATATTTATCATTTTAGAATTATTGATTTTTCTGTAAAGGTAGTATAAAGCTATTAAAATAGCAAATAGTATCTAAAATTAGAAATTATCTTATCTTTACATAAGATATACTGCACTCGCTGTGAAAAATATCGAAGCAAGCTTCGTATTTCTCGCTCGTTTGTTTGTATCTTTGTAAAAAAAAATGATTTAGCCGATAATAATGTAAGTTAAGTTCAAAAACATATTGTTTGTACAAATATCATTAAGAGCAAGACAACTAAATTCCAACAATAGATATGAGTGTATTTCCTAATGCTAAAATAAACATCGGGCTCTATGTTACAGAACGTCGTGCAGATGGATATCACAATTTAGAGACTGTATTTTACCCCATCAAATTGAGTGACTCACTATCCATTACACCTAATGGGCTTAATCGTTGTTATCTCACCACACATGGTTTAGACATCGATTGTTCTGCACAAGATAACTTAATCATAAAAACTTACTTATTGTTTCAAGAGCGCTTTCATATAGGAGGTGTGAACATCGATTTCCAAAAAAACATACCTATGGGAGCCGGCTTAGGTGGTGGAAGTTCAGATGCCGCCTTCACTGCAAAAGAATTGAACAGAATATTTCAATTAGGACTAACAACCGAAGAACTACGTTCATTAATTAAGCCATTGGGTGCAGACTGTCCATTTTTCATTGACAATAGACCCTCTTATGCTGAAGGTATCGGTGACATTCTTACCCCCATAGAATTTTCTTTGAAGGGATATTATTTATTGTTAGTAAAACCCAATGTGCATGTTTCTACAGCAGAAGCCTATCGCAATATCCTGCCACAGTCATCAGGGATTCATCTCCCTACCTTACTACGCCAAACACCTATAGAAGATTGGAAGCAAATAGTAAGAAATGACTTTGAGGCATCAGTGTTTCCTGCTCATCCGGAATTAGCTCACATTAAGCAGGCACTTTACGAACAAGGAGCTATTTATGCAACAATGTCCGGTTCAGGTTCTACCCTCTTCGGAATCTTCAAAGACATGCCAGATAGCACAACTTTTAGCGAACATTTCACATTCATTCAAACTTGTTGATTCAGCATGAAAAACGCACTTCTCCACACAAATAATTTGCAGATTGGCTACAAGAACCACGTTGTACAGTCTAACCTCACTCTTTCCCTTCAGGAAGGACAGATGGTGTGTATGTTAGGGAAAAACGGGTGTGGCAAATCCACTTTACTGCGCACATTAGGCGGAATTCAGCCACCACTGAGTGGTACCATCCGTATGCTTGGAGAAGAGGTTAGTAAGATTTCCACACGACAACGAGCACAGTTATTATCCATTGTATTGACAGACCGAGTGGAAAACTCCAATATGACAGTGTGGGACATTGTTAGTTTAGGACGCTTTCCACACAATAATTGGCTGGGGCAATTATCTGTCAAAGACCGTAAATTAGTAACCGAAGCTATTCATAAGGTGAAATTAGATGACAAGACTCATACCCATCTTAATTGTTTATCAGATGGAGAACGTCAACGATCCATGATTGCACGCGCCCTTGCCCAAGACACTCCACTCATTCTTATGGATGAGCCAACAGCACATTTAGATTTGCCTAATCGTGTAGATACAATGTTGTTGTTACGTGAATTGGCACACTCTACCCACAAGACTATTCTACTATCTACACATGAATTAGACTTAGCCTTACAAACAGCAGACCAGATATGGTTAATGTCTCCCCAAGAAGGTATCATGACCGGCATACCCGAAGATTTAGTGTTAGAAGGCGCATTTCAGAAAGCTTTTCAAGCAGATTCCTTCATATTCAATCCTGCAAACGGGAATTTCTCCGTTTCCTATGAGACGAATAAGCCACTACATATATATGGAGACCGCACTCGCACATATTGGACTGTGCGAGCCTTAGCTCGTATGGGCTATAGCGGTGTGGAAGAAGCAGACAATTCAGTAGAGATTCTTCCCGACGGATGGGTTCTGAATCACACGGAACATTGTTGCTCCATAGAAGAATTAGCAGGTAAACTCCAACAACTATATTAAGCCACCCATTAGAAACGGAATCCCACAGACAGAATTGCACTATGGCGCGAAGAGGTGAGGTCAATCGGATTTAGTGTACCAGCACTAAGATTTTCAAAAGAATATAAATCTTCCTTCATCCATTTATATTGATAAGCCAAATCCACAAAGAAAGTGTTCGTTCGATAGCCCAATCCAGCACTTGCATAATGAGTAGCACCATCAAGGGAGTAGTGCATATCCGTACGAGTAGTATTGTTCATCACATAACGGCAAGCATTATCACGTGTTAAAGCAGTTTGATAAGCATATCCGGCACGAAGGGCTAAATTAGAAAGAACCCACCATTCAGTTCCAGCTTTTACCCTATGAACATCCTTGAACATATCACGTGCATCTTGATTGATAACAGCAAATCCAGTTGCATCACCATCAGCACCCGTTAATCTTGTAGAGCGTGTGTTATTATATTCATATTCCACACTTACCAGTCCAGCCTTTGCCAACATTACAGATGCTCCAGCATTAACTTTGAATGGAGTTCTGAGTTGAT
>CALGCU010000224.1 GCA_937886455.1 uncultured Bacteroidales bacterium
GGGCACACGAACCAATGTATGGAGTAATCGTTGGGCATCTTACTTCAGCAATGCAGAAGAAACTCGTCATGTAACACTTACATTGCCTGAGTCTGCACGCCTGCAAAATCTAACTCCGCTGTTTGGTAACCAAGTGGACATCCAAGATAATGTGGTCAATGTCACACTTCAACCCTTGCAATTTGAAATTATTAAATAACAAAACTCTATAATAACTATTACAACATGAAAAAAATTCTTTTATTGGCTACTGCTGCTTTGATGGTGGCATGTGCTCCTAAAAAACAACAAACTTGTTGCGAACATGCTCATCCTTGCTTTGCGTATGATGCAACTATTTATGAACTCAACACCCGCCAATTTACCCCGGAAGGTACATTCCAAGCGGCTGAACAAGAATTGCCTCGTTTGAAAGAACTCGGTGTGGACATTATTTGGATTATGCCTATCCAACCAATCGGCGTTTTGGAAAGAAAAGGTGGATTGGGTAGCTACTATGCAATCAAAGACTATTGTGCATTCAATCCTGAATTTGGTACACGTGCCGATTTTGCTTCTTTCTTGAACAAAGCGCATGAATTAGGTATTAAAGTTATATTAGACTGGGTGGCTAACCATACTTCGCCTGACCATGCTTGGACGCAAAACGACAGATGGCACATGCGTGACTCACTCGGCAAATTGGTGGTTAACTACGACTGGTATGACATCGCTGAACTCAACTATGACAACCAAGACATGCGCGCTGCTATGAAACAAGCAATGCACTGGTGGATGGACAGCATCGGCATTGATGGATTCCGCTGCGACGTAGCAATGGAAGTACCTACTGACTTCTGGAATGACATCATGGGTGAACTCCGTGAAACACACCCTGCTATGTTCACATTGGCTGAAGCTGAAGTTCCTGCTCACACTGAGTCCGCATTTGATATGTATTACGGATGGGAATTACACCACCTCATGAATGGTGTTGCTAAAGGTGAAAAAACAGTAGATGACCTTTGGGGATATTTCGCTAAGGCCGACACTGTCTTCCCTGCTAAGGCTATCCGCATGAACTTCACCAGCAACCACGATGAAAACTCATGGAATGGTACTGAATTTGAACGTATGGGCGAAGCTGCTAACACAATGGCTGCATTCTGCTATGCAGTGCCGGGTATGCCTCTCATCTACACAGGACAAGAGTATGCCAATAACAAACGCTTGCGTTTCTTTGATAAGGATACTGTTGTTGCTAATCCTGAAGCTACTCAAATTCAAATGTACACCAACTTAAATGCTTTCCGTGCGGCTAACCCTGCTTTGCGTAGCAACGAAATCGGCGCAATAATGGAACGCATACCAACAGAAGCAGCTAATGTATTTGCTTGCTTGCGTCAAACTGAAGATAACACGGTGGTTGGATTGTTCAACTTCAGTGCTGATAGTGTAGAAGTGGCTGATGTTGTTATTCCTGCAGGTGTGTACACTACTCCTTGCGGACAACAAGTGGAAGTGGCTGAAGGTACTACCTTTACACTCGCTCCATGGGCATGCCGTTTGATGGGAAAATAATAGAATACCATATCATATACACAGAAAAAACGAGGGCTATACCCTCGTTTTTTTTATTGCTATTTGGCGAAACTCTAAGAGTGCATAAGGATAGGGCGTTGCGCTGAACATCTAAGGCGAGGTGTAGGATGTAGTGTGTGGAGTGGGGCGGTAATGGTAAAATTACTTTTGTTCCTATCTAGTTCCTACCTAGTTCCTATCTAGTTCCTATCTGTTTTTGTCGTTGTGGTGATGGATGGGGTGAGTGTGCTGTGGCTGGGGTTTCAATGCATCTGTGAAAAAACAAAATCACACAGCAATCATTCTCGGGACCACTTCGGGACCACCTCGGGACCATTAGATAGGGTTAAAGTAGGATGCTGATACAAAAAGATTAGGAATTTGCCATACTTTCACAACTCTAACTCCTGCTATTTCTCGCTCATTTGCACTATCTTTGAATAAGATAGGCTGCGGTTCGGCATAAGCAGAAAAATTAAACAAGTTTATTTTTTGCTTCT
>CALGCU010000225.1 GCA_937886455.1 uncultured Bacteroidales bacterium
CTGGTGGCACCACAAAAAAGAGACTTATACAAGTCTCTTTTTTGTTTATATGTACCATACACAAGAACAAATTAAGGCTCAGTAGAAATTTAGTGTGGGTAAGCATATAAATTGGCAATCCTGAAAAGGAAGAATTTCTTATCAACCACACCTCTTAAGTTTGCTCTAACCAATGTTATTTCCATTTCTCCTTGCTACGTTCTCATACATTCCAATAAGTAGAGTACTCTATGTTGTTCTCCGTTAGCCATGCGAGCATATTATTATATGAAACATATCCATCTTGCGAGAACCTGTTGTACAGATAACGAATAATACCATAAACTACCATAGCTATAAGAACTATTACTTGTACTATAATCTTTATTTCTAACGTAATTAAAGCTATTTGTATTTAGTAAAAATTCTTCTTATCTATAATTATCAATTATTTCTCTCAATACATGAAGACAGGTCAAGATAATCACATTTACCTTTCATAATCAATTCTATATATTTTGTCAACATTCGACCTTTAATAGAACCTTCATTTAATCTGATTATATTATAGTAAAATGGATGAGGATTTTTCCCATCTATACGGAAATAGACAAACTTGTCTTGATAATAATCAATGGTAATTTTACGAATTCGTTCTTCTTGCATTGGAATACTTGCATCAGAAGTGAGTATATAATGCCCATTTTGTTTCCCAACATACAGTTCTTTATGTTGTAAACTAACATCTTTATCCAATCTGCCGACAACATTATCTTTCCCGCACCAAGGACACTCCTTTCGAATATTTTCATAGCAATGACCATTAGGACATACCTTCCAACGAGGATCCTTCATCTCTTCATTAATTCGCTCTTGCTCTTTTCTCTCTGCTTCCTGTTTGGCTCTAACCTCTAACATTTCATAGTAGTTATCAATGCGTACAGTATATCTATTACCCCTTTTGCACTCTATTTCCATATAACTGTTTCTATCCGATTCAGGAATTAGAGCCATACATTCTTTAAAATTGCCAAGATTGCGGTAAAGTTCAGCCAATAACATTCGTTCTTCCCGATTGTCTTTGTTTAATAAATTCAATAATGCAAGGCAATTGCTCTTGTACTCTTTAGAATCAAGAAGGTTATAATTAACTCTTAAATCTTCTGAGGGCGAATTTACAAAAGTTCTTCCTGTGACTCTATCATTATAACCTCGCCAGATCATTAATCGAATATATAATTCTGTTTCCGGGAAAACATCTATTGCTCTATATAAATCATCCATTGACAGATGTTCGCATTCGTAATAGCGAGGTGAAGGTTTAGCCTCTCTCCTTGTCCCCGAAATTAAACTTTTCCATTTTTCCCATAGCGAGATTTTTGCAATCTCCTCCTGTGGGTAACTTAAAGTTTCTTCTGAAAAAGATTCTAATCGGCTTAACATAAGGATAGTTCCGCACCCTCCACATTTGGTAATATTGGGGTACTCCGGCAACATTGGAGCAAACATTTTCCCGTCAGAATACACCTTTGCTCCAAACGTATTCCCACTTCGCAAACTATACGAGTGTAAGTAGGCTCCACAAACAGGGCATTTATAAAATAAATCCGGTCCAAGTATCATAATGTCTTTAAATAAAATTTACTACTGTTTGATAAATAATTTTTTTGAGTTGTGATAATTTACAGGGTGGTTATCTATATTTACCGGCATTGATATCTTCAAGGATACTGAGGTAACTTTGGTACCTTGATTGCGCTATGAAATGATTATCCACCGCTTCTCTCACTGCACATCCGGGCTCTGAGCGGTGTGTGCAGTTGTCAAATCTGCAGTGTGCTCCGTAATGAAATATCTCTTTAAAATAGTGGCTTACCTCCCATTGGTCCATATCAATGAGCCCGAATCCCTTTATGCCCGGTGTGTCAATGAGGTGTGTTTCAGGATTTATGTCATACATTTCTGAGAATGTTGTGGTGTGCATTCCTTTGTGATGTGATGAAGATATGTCTGATACTCTTGCTTGTGCATTAGGCACTAGGTGATTGATAAGTGTAGATTTTCCCACACCTGAGTTTCCAGATAAGAGTGTTGTTTTTCCTTGTAGCAAATTTGCGAGTTGTTCTGTGCCATTTTGTTGTGTGAAGGATGTTGGCACACATGGATATCCAATAGATGTGTATAGATTAATAAATGCTTGCAAGTATTCCTGGTCATATTCGTCAAGTAAATCCACTTTGTTGACGGCTATGATTGTGGGAATTCTATAGGCTTCAGTTGAAGTGATAAATCTGTCTATAAACGCCAGTGGTGTTTCAGGATTCTTGAGTGTTACCACAAGTAGCACCTGGTCAACATTAGCTGCGATAACATGTAGTTGTTTAGAAAGGTTAGCCGGTTTTCTGACTACATAATTAGTTCTGTCTTGAATATGATGAATGAGTCCCGCTTCATTAAATTCCACCCAATCACCCACAGCAATGGGGTTGGTGCTTTTAATCCCTTTAATGCGGAAATTACCTTTTATTTTACAATCAAATACTTCTCCTTCATTTGTGCGTACTTGATAGCCGCTTCCTGTGTTTTTTATGACTAATCCTTTCATTGTGTAGGTTATTGACTTATTTCAGAATGCTTCAGTTGCAGTGAGATAAAAACTCCATGTATTGGGGTTTGCCAGATTTTTCCATTCCCCATAATTATTTCTTGCTACGTCAAATCTCAGGTTTACTTTTGCTTGGTTGAATGTGACTCGTAGTCCTGCTCCATATCCTATTTTAGGTACGTTCCATTCCCATTTTTTCCAATTATACACATCAGCCACACTACCAAATACAGCAGCTTTGATAAATCTCCATATCGGTAGGCGTAGTTCAGCTTGCAGGGCAATAGCCATATCATCACGCCACATTCCTCTGCGCACTCCCCTTGCTATATCAGTTCCTCCGAGTGTTGGCAAACATTGTGGGATGTTTTCAGACTGGTAGAGCATGTCTGCGTAAAGTTGCAAAGCAAGTACACATTTATGTATTGTGATGAATTGGCGTAGGTCAGTTTGTAGTTGTAGTGTACGTGTGGTAGAGCCGAGTGTAGGTTCCGTAGCCAAAAGCAATGTCTTGAAGAATGTGCCTTTATTCGGATAAAATGTATTATCTCGAGTATCATAGGTACATGCAAAACCTAATCCCCATAGACAAAATGTGCTATATAGATGGGTGGATGTTGTATTGTTCATTTTTTCATAGTGCATGAAAAAAGCAGGTCCGAGCATCCAGTTTTTTCCCACTGACCATTGCGGTTGCAGTTTGAGTTGCACACGTATAGGGTCATACAGTTGAGGAGTTGGCAGGAGATTAGTGATGTCATTTCCTATACCATAAAAGTAGTCAGGGAATCTTCCCACTGCGCATGATGCATAGAGATAGTTATTATTTCCGATGTATAATTTAGCGTTAGCATTAATGGAGTATTGATGATTGAGTGCATATTTTGCATAGTAGGTAACAGAACTTGTTTTAGTAGCTTTGGACATTTTGAAATAGTTTGCACCCGAAACACCAAATGTCCAGTTAGTTTCAGGTGTGTAGTCTACCGTGGGTAGTATGTAAAAAGAGTGCTTCGCCCACCACTCGCTTTTTAGCCATGCTACTGAGTCGTTTTTAGCATGCGTGAATAGTGGAAGACAGAATATCAGTGCCAATATGTTTAGCAGACGATGTTTCAAATAGTTTTGATTTTGACTACAAAGTTAGTTGTTTCCGTTTATTTCACAAGTGTTTGAGCAGTGTGTATGTTTGTATAATTACGCAAAAACAAGGAGTGAAAACATTTTTAATATATTTTCACTCCTTTGTATGTATTTTTTATGTTACTCCGTTCAAGAGTTTATCCTTGCATAATCATATAGACGGTGAAAGTGATATACATCAACAGGAGTATAGCCGAGCATGCTCTTCCTTGCAGTTTAGTTCGGGCAGTGAATAGCCAGAATACTATTGTTCCCAACATGAGGAAAGCAATGTCCATATTAAAACGTGGTGAATAGGTCAATGGAGAGATGAGAGAACATATAGGCAGGATGAAGAGTAGGTTGAAGATATTACTTCCAATGACATTAGCAATAGCAATGTCGTTTTTCTTGCGTATGGCTGCCGTGACCGATGTGGCCAGTTCAGGTAGAGATGTTCCCATAGCTACAATGGTCATACCAATGAGTTTTTCGCTCATACCCCATTCTTCAGCAAGAAAAATAGCATTATCAACAAGTAGGTTTCCTCCATAGATAAGCCCTCCGAGTCCTAAGAGAATGAATCCTATGGAAGTCCAGAGATTTGGCATAGGTTCATTTGTAACATCAGTTTCTTGACGGTTTTGCATAGCCATTCTCATTACATAGATCATGTATGCAGCAAAAATGGTAAGCATGATGAGTCCTTCCCACCAACTGATAGTATAGTTAGTAGAATTAAATGGGATTAAGAATCCCATCAACAGCAATACAACAGCTCCCAATAAAGAGTATGGTGCATCTACCTTGATGATACTTTTATTGACTGTCATTGGAAAGATGAGTCCAGCCACACCCAGTATAAGCAAGAGATTAAAGATATTACTTCCCACCACATTGGCAATAGCAATATCATTAGCACCTTTAAGTGAAGCACTTGCACTAACCACTAACTCCGGCATTGAAGTACCAAAAGCCACAATCACTAATCCAATAACCAATTCAGATACTCTAAGACGTTGCGCTAATTTAGATGCGCCATTTACCAACCAATCTGCTCCAAGGATAACTAATAATAGTCCTAAACAGAATAATAATAGATGAACAAGCATGTTTAAAGATTTGAAATTTACTTAAGACTATATAACTAATACCCCTTAACAACACTCATTAAGTTCAATTTGTTCACTTGTGTTGCATTTAAGGTGATTTTTGTTTGAATAAATTTTGACAATAGCAGTAAAAACCTTTGCATGCCTTATGTTTCTTATGGAAATCTTTTCATCTTTCTTTCAATTACATAGTTCGCTATGTTCTCTCAAGAAACACAAAAATCATCTCTATAATAATTCATAAATCATTTGCAAGGCAATTTATAGAAATCCCCTTAATTTGTTTTTGGAGGCAAATAGCAATGCACTATTATACCCACGACGATAGCAACCATGACGATGAGTATCGGAGACACATTCAACTGCCAAATCAGCAGTGCGGCTACTATGGGTATAAATGCTGTTTTCCAAGTGAGTTTTGCTGCTTTTGACATTCTCCACAGTGGTGCCACAATGAGTGCAACTACAGCGGGGCGTATTCCTTTGAATATACGTTCCACTACCGGGTTGTCAGCAAAGGAGGTAAAACAGATGGCTATGGTGAGTATGATAAGAAAAGATGGCAGTGCACTTCCGAGTGCGCATGTGATACTTCCTTTGACACCCTTCAGTTTGTATCCGACAAATATCGACGTATTAATCGCAATAACTCCCGGTGCAGACTGAGCCATCGCTACCATGTCAATAAATTCTTCTTCCTCCATCCATTTTCTCTTCTCCACCACTTCGTGTTGTATGAGCGGAATCATGGCATATCCACCTCCGAGTGTGAAACTACCGATGCGGAAGAATGAAGAAAAGAGTTGCCAGTAGAGGTTGGACATGTGTTGAGAATCTATTGAGCTATGAGTTTTGCTATTTTTTTATCCAGTTCTGCGAATGGAATGTTCCTTCCTACAATTTCACCTGTTTTGTCAAAGAGGAAGGTGGTGGGCAATTCTGTGACATTGTATAGTCGTAGTGCTGCTTCATTTTGTTGTTGCGTACCTCTAACTGAAATCCATGGCAGTGTTAGAACAGATTCCTCCCAAAATAATTTATTGGGGTCGGGCGACACTTGGTAGATTTGGAATCCTTGTTTGTGGTATTTGTTATAGAGTTCTCGCAGTTCAAATGTGTATGCCACATTGTCTTGAATAGCCGAGAGCGAAAAGTCGAGCAAGAATACTTTTCCTTGTAGTGAAGACATTTTGTGAAGATTGCCATTCACATCAGGTAGTTCTATATCTAAGAATCCTATAGATGCTTTGGCTATCATCTGTTGTATGGTGTCTTGGTTTCTTTGTACACGTTCAGCATTGACTATATCTAAGACAGTGTTGTAGATATTTTTGCTTCTATCATAGTGGGGCATATAAGTGTGAAACGCAGTGGCTACAGCCGAAAAGAACTTACGATCTTCCTTGTCGTAGGGTGTGAAGAGGAAGAGTTGGTCCATCTTTTGGTAGAGTGCGTAGTATGCCACAATAGAACGTGGGTTTTGGAGTATGATTTGTTTTGCTTTTTGTTTGTGTTGTTCGATTTGGTCAAGCAGCAGTTGTATGCTGTCGGTGTTATTTCCTGTTAATTGATATTGTTTTTGCAGTTGCAGTGCAGACTGTCTGAGTTGTTGCATTTGCAGCGCTTTTTGTGAACCTTCAATATTTGTTGGATTGTCGAGTGTATTAGCACAAGCTGTGATAGTGATTGTTTCGCAGGAATCCACCGGAAAAAGGAAATGTTTGTTTCCGAGTCTTAATCTGTAGATATCAGGATGAGTGGGAGATGTGGCTTTTATTGTAAAATTTCCTTGTTGATTGATGGTAGTAGAATCAATCAGTATATTTTTGGTCAGTGCCATTTGTTCCAGATAGATTGTTTGATTGGCAGCATTGTCAATTTTTCCTTTTATTTGAAAGGTGTTTTGCTTGCAGCATGCTGTAGCAAGTACACAGAGGGTTATGAATAGGTAATGTTTTAGTGTCATGATGTGTATATTTTTTTGCAAAGGTAGTGATTTTTATCTATTAGTATTGATGTGTGTAAAAGTATGTTGTTTTTATGAAAACTAGCAAAGCTTGAAATCATTTCTATAAGACTTGTGTAACATTGTTTTGCCGGAGGTTTTACCTTTCTTTTAGCTCGCTGAGGTTACCCTCTGCTGTATATTCTTTCTATCTTAATCCTATATAATGGTAACGATATGGTAACGGTGATGATAGGACTTTCTTAGCAAGTTCCTATCTTTGACTGTCGGCTGACCGTCGGGAATGGTAAGTGAGAGGTAGGATGCTCACGCTCGGCATAAAAAGTAAACTTTTTCTGCTCTCGCTCAATCGCAAATTTGGCATTTCTCTCTCATTCATCTTTGCCTATCTGCCAAGATATACTGCACTCGTCGGGAAAAATATTCAAGCAAGCTTGATATTTCTCGCTCGTTTGTTATATCTTTAAATAAGATAAGCTGCACTCGCTGGTAAAAATATTCAAGCAAGCTTGATATTTCTCG
>CALGCU010000226.1 GCA_937886455.1 uncultured Bacteroidales bacterium
TTACAAGAATCAGTGCGGATATATAAATTAGATATCGTATGGCCTTTGCCATCAAAAACGCCTTGAAAATATCTCCATCCATAGATAGGACGATCATCTTCAGAAGTAGAAGGACCTAAGCCTATAGGGGTCCAACTGAGGGTATCTCCATCCCGTACACATAGCAAGTCAATATCTGCTGTCAGTACATAGTGTAAGACGTTTTCACCATTCTCTCCATCGTTGGTACGGTGTGCCAATAAGGCTAATTGTTCAGCTGTTGCTATTTCAAATGGATGCTCTGCCGAGCCATCGCCGCCGGCATAGGATTTTGCCACAGTTCCGTCCCATGCAAACAAAGGAAACATCAACTGCACTAATAGAATGATTATAGTTATTCTTTTCATTGTTGTAAATCAATCTGATTGGACAAAAACAAAGGAACTAGTTGGTAGGGTTGTGTATTTTCTACTGGTTCATGAAAAATTATACTGTCATTTACCACAGAAATAATCTGAGTTCGAATGGCATGTATCTCGTGAGAATCATGTTGGATTAATACTTGACGTGGAATGAGAATACGCACTTTTTGACCAGTGCACGGCTCATAGCGCACACTGTCAACATTAAGCGTGGTCGTTCCATATTGCAAACGTCCTTCTTTCCATACATATTGATTAGTTTCTGCTTTACTCATACACAAGCAAATACAGATATAAAATATGAAAAAGACTATTCTTTTCATGGCATTTACGATTTTATAAATTTAACAACTTTATTTTCCGCTTGTAATATATAGACGCCAAGAGGAAGATTGCCTACATAAATCCGTTTACTCGTCACTGATGGTTGTTGCAAAACCACACGCCCTGATATATCAAACACAAAAACAGAACCGTTAACCTCATCTTCAAAAACTATCGTACTTTCCATCACGTCATAGTAAACATTCAGTGGATTCTCCGGTGCATCAATCGCATTATATTCCGGTTGATGTATAATTTGATATATAAACGTAGTGTTTGTTAGAGGATAAGAGTATTCTTCTCCGGAATGCATAACGATCACCCATGAAGCATCATTTTTTTTAATGTGATGAATATTGTGCAAAAAGTAACAATGACCTGCTTTTTCTGAAGGGTGAATAACTAAAGCATCTTGTGCATAAAAAGCAAGGGAAAATGTCAATAGGAAAATGGTGATTATTAATTGTCTCATATGCATTTATAATTTAGCCCACCATGTTGTAATAAATAAAAACTATACACACAAAAACGCTTAAAGATGACATGATTTATTCAGAAACGAAATAGTGCTTATGTGTGTGCGCTTGCAAATATAGAGTTTTCGAAACAGTTACTCAAATACACCGCTAACTTTTAGTATAATTTAACATCTCACTTTCCTAAACACCTGATACTTATTTACATATTAAACACTTAGAGGAGTAGATCATCTAATATGCCTGTGTCAAGTAATAAAAAAGTTATCTCAATCGCATTCGGCGATTGAGATTTCTTTTTTCACATTCCAAGCCCTATATTTGATATTGCTTTGGCTGTCCGAATAATGGTTGATTTAAGATTTCCCCGTTTTTTTCGCATTATGCCTCGTTGACGTACCATCAGGCCACTTCTGCCTCCGTCGTATCTGGTACGTTGTATATATGTAGAAAGACCCCCTCCGTTCCATTCCGCTGGCGCTACTCTCCACTCGTCCCCCTTGAAGCGGGGACAGTGCTTTTTTTATTAGTTTTTGTATGAGGAAATGATATCCAAACCTAAGTACTTTAAATATACCCGAAACAACACAATAATAGCGCAACTCTCTCACATTCAAATGGTAACCGCACTGTCGCCCTAAGTTAGGGGGACGAGCGAAACGAAGTGAAGCGGAGGGGGTCTATTTCTATTTCTATTTCTATTTCTATTTCTTTCTTTAACCTTTAACCTCTCATCTCTAACCTGTAGCAAGCGAAGCACAGCGTCCTGTAGGCGAAGCCGTCCTATAGCTCGCTTGCGAGCGTCCTATAGTGAGTGAAACGAACGTCCTGTAGGTCTCCGAGCGTCCTATACTGAGTGCAATCAACATCTTATTACGCACCAAAAGTCAATAGAATCCCTCTATCAATAAGTCTGTAATAAATTGCCAAAATGTTAAAAATACTTAGAAATGTTGTGAAATTATCTTTTTTATAGAGAATAATTCAAAAAAAAATCATAGATTTGCCACCTAATATAGGAGAAGTTGTGCCTATGTGTTAGAATTATGTTTTCTAACACGATTTTATGCACATAATCATCCAATATGTGAGAAAATACAAAGTGTGAAAATACAATTCATTCATTGTAAATATAAATTTAAATAACCCAATTGTTTAACTAAAAAACGTTTTTATGAACAAGAAACTACTTTACTTGAAACGTATGGCATTAGGATTATGCCTTGCGTTCTGTAGTGTTAGTGTTTCTGCTGAGGTTTACCTCAATGAAACATTTAACAGTCTTGGAAGCGGCATCCCAACAGGATGGAGCAGTAGCGGTGACATTGCCGATATGTATAAGTTTACGGCAAATGGTCAAGGATTGACCGGAACATGTCTCCGTTTCGACTCACACTGTGGTGGCGGTGCGCTCTGTAATGACAAGACTATGGAAGGTTTAAGTGACGTGATCTTGACTCCGTCGGTTACTGTGGAAGGCAACATCGTTGTGTCTTTCTACTACCGCAATCAAGGTGCAGGTGACTTTGCCGCCTATGTCTCTCGCGACAATGGTGCTACCTATCTGGACAATGTAGTGCTCGCTCCTGTACAGGATGTTGACGCATGGACATTGTGCGAAGTGGCAGTGCCGGCTAATCCGGGCGACCAAGTGAAATTGGTCTTCGTTGCTACTAGCAATGCAGCTGCTCCTGGACAAGCCGCTTACGTCTACATCGATGATGTAAAAATTGAAGATGTGCCTACTTGTGCACGCGCTATCGGACTCGCCGTGTCTGAAGCTACTCCTACAGAAGTAACTATTGCATGGCAAACCTTAGCTAATGCTGGTACAGCTCCAAGCTTCTACACTATCGATTTGTATGCTGGAAACACTAAAGTGCGTACAGAAAAAGCAGAAGACATCATTCACACTTTGAAGGACTTAACTCCTGGTACTACTTACACAGCTATCATCAAAGGTGACTGTACCTATGCTTATCAATTAGTGTCTCCTGCTGCAACCATGACTTTCACAACTCCTTGCCAAGCTTCTGATTTGCCTTACATCGAATCATTTGATGGACAAGTAGCAGGAGCTCCTGCATGCTGGGTTGTTGGTGGCGCAAATGACGAATTACCTGCTGTACAAAAGAACTACAGACATGGTAACAATGGTGCTGCTTTGAAGGTTTCAGGTTCTGTGGATGGTGGTGCTTATGCCATCTCTCCAATGTTGACATTGGCTGAACAAGAAAAAATGGAAATCTCTTTCTATGGTTATGCTCAATACCATTCTCAAACTCTTGAAGTGGGTGTGATTACCAATCCTTATGACTTCTCTACTTATATCAAACTTGGTACTGTTAACTTCGTTAATGGTAAGTGGAATGAATATGCAGTGAGCACTGCTGCATTGGCTGACTATGGTATGGCTGGTGAAGGTACTTATTATGTGGTACTCAACTCTGAAGCGGGTAAAGACAATGTCGTTTATGTAGACGAAGTGAAAGTTACTAAGATTGCTGCTTGTGGACGTCCTACTGACCTTAAAGTAACTGATTTGACTCACAATTCAGCTAAATTGGAGTGGGGAGAACCTGCTACGCCTACTAAACGTATCATCACCCTTACTCAAGGTGAAAATGTAACTACTATTGAAGCTGATGCTAATCCATACACTATCACTGGTTTAACTGAAAATACTGACTACACAGTAGTGGTTAAATTGGAATGCGATGGTGAAGCAAGCTTGCCAAGTACTGAAGTGGAATTTACCACGGTTTGCCAATCTGTTGAATTGGGTGAATTCTACCAACCAACATGGACTAATAACCAATTACCTCAATGTTGGACTCCTACTTTGACTACATTGGACAAAGGTACTGGTAAAACATATCCTATCTATGTGGCTGCTTACACAGACCAAAGTACTTATGAAAGAATTCCTGCTGGTTTGCAAATGAAAGCGGGTAATATGGTGGCTCTATGTGGATTCGGTATCCCTGCTAACACTTTGCGCCTCACTATCACTGCTGCTTATACTCCTGCTAATGGTGCTACTGAAATTCCAATGGCTCTTGAAGTAGGTGTGATGAGCAACCCTAGTGACCCAACTTCTTTCGTGCTTTCTGAAGCTATCTCATTGGATGTTCCTAAAGAAGACAAAACAGTGGAAGTTATATTGAATAACATTACTACTGACGGACAATTCATCGCACTTCGTGCTACTGACAATTGCCGCGTTTCTGCTGTGAAGGTTGACTTAATCCCTGAATGCTTGTCTCCAATCAACATCCATATGCTTGGATACGACCGCAACTCTGCTACTTTCGCATGGGAAGGACGTGGAGATGCTACTGAATTTAAAGTTGAATTTGCTGGATTAACACAAACTGTTTCTGCTCCTGAAGTGAAATTCACAGGATTGACTCCTGGTACTAAATACTCTGGAAACGTAGTGGTTACTCCTCTTTGCGGTGGTAAAGATGGAGAATCTCGCTCACTTGCAGTCAACTTCACTACATTATATGAACCTCTTCTTATCACTCAAGAAGAACCTTATGTGGTTAACACTGGTAGTGGCAACTTGCCTGAACGTTGGATTGTAATGCAAGATGGTAACGATGATGGATATAGCGACCTTTTGAATAATCCTTATGGACGTATCATGGTGGCTATGCCTGAATTTGTTAACCCATTGAGCGACTTGAAATTGACACTCAATGTATGGATTTATGGTGATCCTCTTTCTGTAGGTTATGTTACGGACGTATTTGATCCTTCTACTTTCGTTGAAGTGCAAAAACTGGACGACACTAACTGGTCAACACTTGATTTGACAGTGGCTTTCCCTGCTGGTATCCCTGCCGGAGCTATCATGGCTTTGAAACAAAACACTACCGGTACTAACAACAGTACTTCTACAGTAGAAAAAGTGACTGTAGAATTGCAACCTAACTGCGTTTCTACTGTTAAGGTGGTTAACCACGAATCTACAGCTAATTCTATCAGCGTTACTTTAGGCAATACGCAAAGTGAATCACAATGGCAACTCGTTTGCGCTATTGCTGGTGCTGCTGAGGGTGACACTGTTACTACTTCTAATCCGGCTTATACCTTCACTGACTTGAAGGGAGGTACTGCTTATGAAATCTATGTTCGTCCTCTTTGCGGTGACAATAGCATTAGCGAATGGGCAGAAGCTTATACTGCAAGCACACTCTGCGAAGAAAAATCTATGCCTTACTTGATGGACTTCACGGATGGTATCTCTTCTTGCTACACTTTGACTGGTACTAAGTGGACTGCTAACAACGGTGAAGCTCGTGTTTCTATCAACTCTACTAGTGGTTCTGCTGTAATGATTACAGAGGGCATCACTGTGCCTGATGGTACTGCTGCTCAACTTTCTTTCACTATGTCTCGTACAGCGAAAGAATTTGGCTCTG
Source organism: uncultured Bacteroidales bacterium (assembly GCA_937886455.1). GTDB lineage: Bacteria > Bacteroidota > Bacteroidia > Bacteroidales > Paludibacteraceae > Gallipaludibacter. The sequence goes on from CALGCU010000226.1 coordinate 5,632, forward strand.
GCTGGAGAAAACAAGCAAACAACAACCTAATGAATGTTTATGTAAACGACCAACCTGCACTCCAAGGTGCTACTTTGCTTCGTACAATAAACAATGCTTACACGAAAGATCCTGTTGAATCTGCAGAAGGTATGTACACTTACACTGCTGACGTCCAAGTTGGTGGTAAATTGTACTTCATCTTCGAACAACAATTCAAAACGAGTGGTGATGCTGCAAGATTGGACGACATCCGCTTGTCTGTTCAAGAAGGTTGCTACACTCCATTCATCCGCTCAGTTTCTGGACAAACTACTACTTCTGCTGTCATTAAAGCACAAGGTAGCCCTGACGTAACTGAATACCAATTCACTATCAATGGTGAAACTCGCACAAGTGCTACAAACACTATTACTTGGGATGGTCTTACTCCTGATACTCAATATTCTGTTACTGTAGCTGCTAAGTGTGGTGAAGAACAAACTGCAACTTCTGCCGCTTATACTTTCCGCACTCGTTGCAACGCTCTTCCTGTTCCTTATGTAGATGGATTCGAATCTGCTAACACAAGCAAAGACTGCTGGACCGGTGGAGCTACTTCATTCTCTACTGTAGCTTACGCTGGATCAAGATCTTTGCAATTGACAGAAGACGCTTCTTACTTCTTGCCTGAATTGGAAATGACCGGCGGAATTAAAAACTATGAATTGTCATTCATGGTTTATGGTCTCGAACTCAACAACCAATTCAATGTCGGTGTACTCGCTGACCCAAGCGACCCTGCTTCTTTCTCTACTGTAAAAACTGTTACAGTGAAACAAAAAGAAATGTGGCGCGAAGTAATCGTTACTTTCGAAGATGTAGTGGCT
>CALGCU010000227.1 GCA_937886455.1 uncultured Bacteroidales bacterium
AGCCTTAATGTGGTTCTGACTACTCGCTAATGGAAAATGAATTTATAGAACCTCCCTGTAAAGAAAAAACGAATAAACACAGAAAAGCAACATGACACAAAGCAAAGACATCATATCTATCTCATTCAAATGGGACAAAACAACAACATTCATCACTGTACTTTCACTAATTGTACTTATAGGAGCAGTTATTGGACTCGAATTTGCACCTTTCAAAGGTTCTGATATATGGATTAAGATATTCATTCAAATCTTCTTAATAGCATCGGTTTTATTTGCGTACAGCTTAATGCCGGTACGCCTAAGTGTCAATCCGGAACAAGTGACAATCAAAAAACCATTTAACACTTTAGATATACCCATGAAAGATATTGTTGAGATAAAGTCGATACAAAAACAATCATTAAAAAATTCTATACGAACATTCGGCAGCGGGGGTCTATTCGGCTATTTGGGTTATTTTTACAATAAAGAACTCGGCAACTATACTATGTACACCACCGAGACTGAGAATCTCATTCTCATACGCACCAACATAAAGAAATACGTATTAAGTTGCACGAAATCAGAGGAGTTTATCGACTATATCAAAGACAAGATACCAGTATAACCCCAAGCGTCTCTTACCGATAGTTTTGTCTGCTCTGCTCGGTCTTCGTGTCACAACCGACACAGCACAACGACTGAAAAACAAAAGTATCCCTACGACAACAAATATCACACCGACAAACACTCCTGACTGATAGACAGAAATTGAGAAGTGTCAATGAACACAACGTTTTTTAGAAAAAGAACTTTGCTAATTCGCATTGAAGAGTTATCTTTGCAGAGAGGGAGAATATTCCGATACTGACATGAGACAATATAAAACACATATAAAGAGATAAATAGAAAAAGAAGACTTTAGCACCTTCGGTGTTAGGGTCTTTTTTAAAAACCACAATTAAGTACGACACAATGAAGAATAAGAGCTTAGTATCAATCAACGACTTCAACAAGGACGAAATACTGCGCATAATAGAGTTGGCAGCTGATTTTGAAGCCAACCCCAACCAGCCGTTACTTCGCGACAAAGTCATTGCAAGTATAATCCCCAAATTGAAAAGTACAAAATCCCAAATTGAAAAGTACAAACACTACCCCTTAATTTCTCTCAAAGCTTGTCTTAGTTCTTGCACTTCGGCATAGAGGACAGCTACCAGTCCGTTGTAGTTAAGACTCAACATCCCGTCTTCATCCTTCCTTACAAGCTCCGGATATACCTCACGCACCTCTTGTGCAATGAATCCTATCCCTCGCCTGCCATCTTTGGTGTATGACACCGGACGCAACTCACCCCTTGGCGATAGCTCTTCAATATCGCTCTTCACTCGTACATCAGAATATGCCGTCACATCACCCTTAGCTACCATGGAACCGTTGATTGTCATGTCGCCGGCGGGTGTCACCTTGAGACATGGTGCACCGTGTCCTATACCCATTATAATAGTAGTTGATGGCGTTAGCCGTTCCGAAGACGCCGAAACCTGCTAAGTTCTCCGTGTCGGCGGCGTTACGCCCCAGAAATCCACACACCCAGTCGCCCGATGTAGGAGCCTGCAAGCGAAAGGACCCATCTTTCAAGATGCGCAACACACGACCATTAGTGCCGGGCGCAAACTCCATATCTCCATTCACACCCGCCGTGCCATCGAACGACTGCCCCCATAGCGCACGCGCCGTCTGTAGCTTCGTCGCACTTGCAACATTACCGTTAATAATCTCCGTTTTTGTTCTACTTATCTCCTCCTCCACATCTTCGGGAGCGGGACTCCAATCGCTGGCTTTGCAAACAAGTCTGTTACTCCTGTCATCTGCGAGAAAGGTTTTCGTGGACTTCCATTAAATGATGAGCAAAAACAAAACAATCGCTCTAAATCAAAGATTCGTTGTCGAGTGGAACACGTGTTTGGTTTTATTGAGCGTTCGATAGGCGGTCTTGTGTTTCGGGGAATTGGCATTGTCAGAGCAAAGGCGAATGTAGCAATGTCAAACCTTACATACAACATAGCACGCTTATTACAAACTTATAGATACCATAAGGAGTGGATAACTGCGTAAACATTGAAGTTTATACTATTGATATTCGGCATGTTACCCCCCTAAAAAACACTGAAATATGCGTATAAATTAGAAAAAGTTTTGATAAATTTGCGGCAATAAAATCGCGTTAGCGGTAGTCTTAAAGAGGTTCTGACTATTCGCTAATGATTAATTGAATTTATAGAACCTCCCTTTGCTAAAAAATTATAAGTATGAATTTAAAACGAATAATTATCGCAACTATACTATTGTTACGTATAATGCAGGGGTGGGCATTTGAATACACCTATGAAGGCCAAACATTGGAATATGACATCATTGGAAAAGAAGAAGTAAGTGTGAAGGCAGTAAATAACAGTCTTGAAGGTGATTTGCAAATCCCGTCAAAAGTTGAATATAAGAATAAAAAGTATAAGGTGACGTATATTGAAAGAGGGGCTTTTGCGGAATGCGAAAGTCTTAAAGGTGTGGTAACACCAAACTCGGTAATAACAATTGGTGATGGCGCTTTTTATGGTTGCAAAAGCCTTCAAAGGTTAGTAATATCCGAATCAGTAGTGGATATTTATGAGGAATCTTTTGTGGAATGTTACAATCTTTCAAAAATAGAGGTGTTGCGTGGCAATAAACACTTTGTGTCAAAAGACGATGTGCTGTTCAACAAGTCGTGCGATACTTTGATATTGGCTTCAAGTGCGAAAACTGCTTATTCGATACCTAAGACAGTCAAACATGTCGCAAGAGTTGCATTTGTAAACTGTAAAAAACTGCAAAGTGTAGATATTCCAAATTCTGTAAAAAGTTTTGGAATTCATTCTTTTCACAAATGTGAAAAACTCAAAAGCGTAGTGATTCCAAGTTCTGTCGAACTTGTATGGACTACGACTTTTAGTGGGTGTCTTTCTCTCGAAAAAATAGAAGTCTCTCCAAACAACAAACACTATTCGTCAAAAGATGGAGTGCTCTTCAATAAGTCGGGAGACACATTGCTTACTTTTCCTGGGAAAATAGAAACTTATACTATTCCGAATTCTGTTAAAGTTATCGAGTGTCGAGCATTTGTAAATTGTGATAATCTTCAAAGCGTAATTATTCCAAATTCAGTGACAACCATCAAATCCGGAGCTTTCTTTTGGTGTACAAATCTGAAAGACGTTGTTGTGCCAAGTTCTGTGACGAACATCGAAAGTCAAGCTTTTTTTGGGTGCGAAAAACTTCAAGCCATCACAATAGAGGCTGAAACTCCGCCTGTTCTTGAAGAAAATTACTTTAAAGTTTTTGATAAAACTATTCTTCAAACCATCTACGTCCCGGCAGCATCCGTAGAAAAATACAAAGCGGAAGGTTGGAATATATATGCGGATAAAATCCAGCCAATTAAATAAAGTCTTAAAGGTTATACAAAAAAGTGATGTAAAATATTATCTACATAAAAATAAAACTTTTAACAACCCTATTAACAAGGCCTGCTCGCACTAAGTGTGGCGCAAGCGTAAGAGTTCAATTATACTTACAAAGGTCAGACTTTGAAGTATAGAGTCACCGCAGAAAAAGAGGTGAGTGTGGGAAAGGCGGACAAAAACATTTCCGGCGATGTTGAAATCCCTTCGGAAGTTAAATTGGGGAAGAAAAAATATAAGGTGACGAGCATTGAATCGTATGGTTTTAGTTATTGTAAAAAACTTCAAAGTGTTACGATTCCCGCTTCTGTGAAAAGTATCGACTTTGTGACTTTTACAGGATGTGCCAGTCTCTCTAAAATTGTGGTTTCAAAAGACAATAAAAACTATTTGTCAAAAAATGCTGTGCTGTTCAATAAGACGTGCGACACATTGTTGGCAGTGCCAAAAAGT
>CALGCU010000228.1 GCA_937886455.1 uncultured Bacteroidales bacterium
CTTCTTTACCAAAACCTAAAATCGCAATTTTTTCTCCAGCTTGTTCAACTTTGTACTTGTTAATAATAGAATAATCTGTTTTATCTTCAATTCCAGTTGAAACAAATTCCCCAAAAGGAACTCTAATAACTACAGAATATTCATTTTGCGTTGTTGCGGTTGCATCAATATTTCCCTCTCCACATATTGAAAGGTGAGGTCACCCAGTGTTTCAAAGGTGAGCAATTCGTCGGTGAAATAAGGGGCTGACACCTTAACATCATACTTTCTACCAATAGGCAGCGCAAAAGCAAACACACCCGGTTCCAGCATTTGCGGATGATAGACAGTTGCGCTATTTTGTTCTTTCAGTTCAATTGTCAGATTTTTCAAGGGGAGGAATATCTCCTTATCAAACACATTCAGCACCAATTGCACAGAGTCAAACAAGACAAGCTTTGAGGGAAATTTTGTGGCATGTTGTTCCGCCGCATTGAGGTGAACAGCATGATAAGAATAGCCCTCTTTGCGTATTTCCATCCAATAATCCTCATCCGTTCTCAAATAAACATTTGCTTCCCCCGTTTGCACATCCGACACATACTTTCCCAGCAATTTCAGGGTAGTAGGATTATACACACAGATATCACTTACGAGAGGTCTCCCGTCAGTAGCAACAATCTTTGTAGCGAATCTTTTCACAGGTTTAGGCATGTGTGTTTGTTCCAGTTTCCTAACGCAGACTTTTCCCACATAGCCTTTTTTAGAGGTGGTTTGGTGTAGGAAATACATTTTATCCCCTATCACTCTTGGATACAAGCCATTTATTTTCCCTTCCATTGGGAGAACTTCTTGCGGTATGACCCAACCATCCCCATAGAAATTATGCGTGTACATCAATCGATAACCATAGTCATCCGTTTTTTCTTGATTTTGGGCAAAGAACAGCGTTTTCATATCCGTAGCCCAGCAGGGAGACATTTGTGCATGCAGATTGATGTGCGAACTTGCCTGTTGCGGTTCCCCCCATGTACCATCCGGCATTTTTTCAGCGATATAGATAGTTTTACTTATCAGGTTTTTCTTCTCATCCAGCACTACAGAACGCACAAAGGCACACTTAGTTTCTCCCGGCACAATAGTAAAACACTCTTCATCATTCTCCGTATTAAACGGCATTCTCTGTGGCAGTGTCCATTGTCCGTTTTTACGTTCAGAAAAATAGATATCCTTTCCTCCTTTTCCCCCCACAAAGTCAGCATGAAAATACAGTTTATGTCCCTCATAAGCCATGAAGACCCCTCCCATATTCCCCTTAGCCGCATAGGAGGTATTGATAGGTTGAATGGGCATAGGTTGTGTCCACACATCCTGTTGTTTATGCGCTTCATAGAGTACTTCCCTACCCGTCGCATCCGTAGCCGAAAACACCACATAATCTTCCTGTTCAGCCATAGAAAAACTCCTTATATTTTCCCAAGGCAACACCACTTTTCCTATCACCTCATCAGCCCCAGTGGCATACCCTGCACTGAGCATGATGAAAAACAGTAGTCCCATTCGTAGCTTATTCATTCTTACTTGCATTTAATTGATCTTCCAATTTGATAAGTTCATCTCGCAGTTGTGCAGCCTCAATGAAGTTCATTTCCCTTGCTGCTTCCATCATCTGCTTGCGCGTATATTCAATTGCTTTTTCAATTTCTTTCGGTGTCATATACCTTACCACAGGATCAGCTGCGATTGATATAGTTTCGGCAGGTATATAAGCTTGTTTTTCATTCTTATCCGGCGCGGTAGAAAGAGAATTAGCAAAACCTTTGCGTATGGCAGTAGGTGTGATGCCATATTTTTCATTATAAGCCAATTGTTTTTCGCGCCTACGATTCGTTTCATCAATAGTGAGTTGCATGCTCTCAGTTATTTTATCAGCATACATAATCACCAGTCCATTCAAGTTGCGTGCGGCTCTACCGGCAGTCTGTGTCAGTGACCTACGATCGCGCAAGAATCCTTCCTTATCAGCATCCAAGATAGCCACCAGGGACACTTCCGGTAAGTCCAGTCCTTCTCTGAGCAAGTTCACTCCCACCAACACGTCGTAGATACCCCGTCGCACATCATCCATAATCTGTACACGTTCAAGCGTATCCACATCCGAATGGATATAATTACAACGCACTCCCATCTTTAAGAAATAAGAAGTGAGTTCTTCTGCCATACGTTTGGTCAATGTAGTGACCAATACCCGTTCATCCCTTTCAGCCCTGAGAGTTATTTCTTCCAACAAGTCATCAATTTGATTGAGAGTTGGCCGCACATCAATAGGAGGATCCAATAATCCGGTGGGTCTAATCAATTGGTCCACTACCACTCCTTGTGACTTTTCAAGTTCATAATCAGCCGGCGTAGCACTCACATAGATTGTTTGTGGCACCAGTTTTTCAAACTCTTCAAACTTGAGGGGTCTATTATCCTTTGCCGCCGGCAGTCTGAATCCATATTCCACCAGATTGACCTTTCGAGCCGCATCTCCCCCATACATTGCTCTGATTTGCGGTACAGTGACGTGGCTTTCGTCTATCACCAACAGGTAGTCGTCGGGGAAGAAATCGAGCAAGCAATAGGGGCGTGAACCTGCCTCGCGACCATCAAAATAGCGCGAATAGT
>CALGCU010000229.1 GCA_937886455.1 uncultured Bacteroidales bacterium
CATGGAACTACATCGCATCATCACTCCACATTCACTTCATGGAGCTTTCCTGCAACGTTGTAAAGCAATGGGAGTCAATCTGGAAGAACAGATAGATAATGGGCTGAATAATTTAATTCCTATAGGAGAAGAACAGTCTCTTCCCGGTAGAAAAAATAGATATACATTGGGCGAATTATGCCCGGTTCTGGTAGATGATGAGCCTTATTGTTGTGTGGCCTTTACTAAACTAAGAAAAGATGGAAGCATAGAAATCACTAAGGATGAATACATCGCTTGCTTGAAAAATATGTGGCGGAATTTAGCGGCTCCACGTGTCCGCAATGAAGAAGTAAATGTAGCAGTGATGGGTAATAAGTTTGTTGATCTGCCGTCTGAGTTTTCAACCGAACAGAAAATCGACTTAATGGTACAAACTTTCTTTGCTGTAGCGAAAGAAAAACATATATGTCGCACATTGCGTATTTGTGTACACCCTATAAATGTGATTGATGTGGACTTTGATAATTATGCCACAATTATAGAGCATCTCGCAAAGAGACCGGTTATATAACAGCATTTGATGACGCATGTATAAATATTTTGCATTCATAAGTTTCCAGAATAGTGATGCTCGTGAGGCATTACGCTTGCAACATGCAATAGAAAGTTATCGTCTCCCTGCGGTGCTTGTAAAACACGACCGAAACATACCGCGAAGAGTACGACCTTTATACTGCTATCTGAATGACATGCATTCAAAGGAAGAATTGATGCATGAATTGAAACTGAGGATGGAACAGTCACGATATTTGATTGTGGTTTGTTCACCTCGCTCTGCTAAGTCTGTCTATGTCAATAGTGGGATAGATTATTTTGTATCTCTGGGAAGAAGAGATAGTATTATACCGGTCATAGTGGATGGAACTCCATATAGCGGTGATGAAAAAACGGAATGTTTCCCGGAATCCCTTAGACGACACTTTCCGAAACATGCCAATCCTTTGCTCGACCATTCTATATTGGGAATAAATCTACACGAACAAGGGGTGGGGTCCAAACATTCGGCTTACAGAAGGGCTATGTTAATGTTGGTGGCGCGGATGCTGCAATTAGACTATGATGGTCTTTTGTTGCGTGACAAAGTTCGGCGTAAAAAACGCCTCATAGCATGGACTACTCTTGTAACTACAATTTTGCTGGCTTTAATTGCAACATGGCACTTGGCACAACCTGTTTCTGTTTCTGTCATACTGAAAGAACTCTCACCCCAAAATGAATATTTACCGCCATGCGAAAATATAGAAGTTCATCTCACATTGCCCAATGAATACAAACATGATACTTTGCAATACTTGGGAGATACATTAACTTTTTACAACATCCCTGCATATTGCCTGGGTAAAACATGTAGAATCCAAGTATATGTAGCGGATTATCTGCCCTATGACACTACTGTGTGTTTGCAACGAATCATGCATTGTGGCATTAGAAGAGATGAAACAGTTTATGGTGCGGTTAGATTCTCTTGCTATGGAAAACCCTACCCGGAAATAGTAAAAATTGCAGGATATGAAGTCACACCTACATCCTCCGGACTGATAAAGTTAAATGTACCAATAGAACAACAACGTGTGGCATACCCGGTAGAAAGTCAGTATGGAATTGACACAATATACATGCCGTGTGGAGAGAACGATGTTTTAATGGTCACTTCTATAAATTGATTTTTGATACTACAACCATGAAACGAAGACTACTCGCTATTTTAAGCACCCTCATCCCAAGTCTTGTATTCTCAGTCACACAAACTGGTTATGTCAAGACTATCGCTCGTAAAGGAAAACCCGGTGTGCCTATTGAGGATGTTGTCATTCGTGTACGCGGAACACACAATGCTGTCAAATCACACAAAGAAGGCAATTTCTCATTATTGTTACACAATCTGAATAATGGTGAACCCTATGCTATTGCCAGTATCATTAAGTCAGGCTACGAACCGGCTGAACAAGGACTCATCGGACGAACTATTGCTTGTTCTGATAGGGTTCCTCTTGAAGTATTGCTTGTGAATACACAGGAATTACAGCAAGAAAAAGAAGCAATTGCCAACAAAGCACGCGAAAATGTTGAACTATACTACACAGAGAAACTCAAAACATTAGAACTTCAGTTAGCTGAAAAGCAAATCGCTGAAGATGAATTCAATAAACGATTGCAGGAATTGGAAAATCGTTATGAACGCTTTGAACCTCTCCTACAAACAATGTCAAATGCATTCGCACGCACCGACTACGACAAATTAGACTCGCTCACACTCTTAATACATGATGCTATTGAAAATGGTAATCCGGAAGAAGCTGAACGACTAATCAGAGAAAAAGGAGACTTTGCACAAAGAGAAAAGGATATAAAGAGGCATGAACAATCAATTGAAAGTGCACAACACATGGTCAACAAGGCTGTCTCTTCTTTGGCGGAACAGCGACAACTTCTCGCTCAGCAAAAAAAAAACTTGGCCGGTGATTACTATCGACTATATGCTTCTTTTCTTTCGCGCTTTGAAAATGATAGTGCGGCGGTTTATATTTGCCGTAGAGCTGAAGTAGATACATTCAATGTGGACTACCAACTTCAAGCCGGACAGTTTATGAAAGAAATAATGGCGGATTATCCTTCTGCCAGAAACTTCTTTGAACGTGCTTACAGGGCTGCGCTGGCGCAATATGGCGATATGAGCGCCCGGATGAGCACCACATGTCATGAATTGGGGGCGCTTTGTAAACAAGAACATCAATATGATCAAGCTTTCCTGTGGTACGAAAAAGCCTTAAACATAAAGGAAAAGGTACGTGGAAAGGATTCTCCTGCTGTGGCTGAAACATTAAACAATCTTGCAGAACTCTATCGTGAACAAAAAGATTATGCCACAGCCATGAAAATGCTGGGATTGACCGGACAACCCGAACAACACAAAGGTCGCCCGCTGTCGGATTTC
>CALGCU010000230.1 GCA_937886455.1 uncultured Bacteroidales bacterium
GGTTTGCTGAGTGGTTTGGGAGAAGGAAGGTATAGCGGCAAAGTAGATGGTTTGCAGGAGGCTACATCTTACTATGTGCGTTATGAGATCCGCAATTACTTGTCCTCCTACATGTTGGAACAAGTGACTGAGTTTCAGACTTTTTCATACTCCATCCCAACTGTTTATACCAAGCAGGTTACGGATATAGACTTCACTTCTGCCAGAGTCTTGGCAACCGTGAAGACCGACGGAGGGGCTACCATACATGAGCGCGGAGTGTGTTATTCGCAGTCGGCTAACCCAACAGTAGCGGATATGAAAGTGGTTTATGGGGATGGACTGGGAGATTATAGTTGTCTGTTATTGTATCTAGAAGAGGGAACAGAATATCATGTTCGTGCATATGCCGTGAATGAGAAAGGACTTGCATACAGCAAGGAGACCTCTTTTACTACTCCTTCAAAAACATATCATAATGGCTATGAATTTGTAGATTTAGGATTGTCTGTAAAATGGGCTACTATGAATGTAGGTGCTAATAGTCCGGAGGAATATGGTGATTTTTATGAGTATAATAAAGCTAAAACTAATGGTGGTCGTGTTCCAAGCAATGTAGAATTAGAGGAGTTAGTGAATGGTTGTCAATGGGAATGGACAAGTTTCAATGATGTTTTTGGCTTTAAAGTGATTGGTTCAAATGGCAATTGTATATTTTTGCCTGCTGCGGGTTATCGTCTTTGCTCAGACGATTTGAGTGGTGTAGGTAAGTATGGTCTCTTTTGGTCGTCTACCGGTAGTGCTCAAGATACAGATCAAGCGTGTTACCTTTATTTTGGTTCAGGTGGCGTAGGAATGGGTTTCTGTAATAAGTGTGATGCGCTTTCTGTGCGTTTAGTTCAGGACTGATAATATTTTTATTGCTATCCCATAAAACCTTAAAAGGTATAAAGAGTGGTCTCAATCGTAGTGTTTATACGATTGAGATTTCTTTATTTTCATTCGTTATGTGTTATTGAAAAATATTTGGGGTAATATGGTAGGCAATCCTAAAAATCTTCTTACTTTTGTGGGTAAGAAATTATGTTTCTATGATTAAGGAGGATTATCTGTTGCGAGTGATACAGTCTTTAGGCCGTAAGATAGCTGAGTTGGTGGAGATGCGTACTACCGGTAAGACTTGGGAGGGTATTGCATTGGCGAGTGCTTTGTTTCGTGAGTATGCTGGTGGAGATTGTGATGATGTTGCTTTTCAGATAGATGAAGAAGTAGTAGGCGGATGGTCTGCTCAACAGACAGATTTGATGGCAGATGCAGCATTTGAGACAGCCTTGATGTATTGGGAAGTGGGTGACAGCGAGCGTGCAGACAATTTTAAGCGCATAGCCCTAACTCTGTATAGGGATGCTGAGCGAAAAGATCAGAGTTATTCTTATGTGCGTGAGGAGAAAAAAGAACAAATAGATACTATAATAAATTAATTATGTCATATCAAAATCAAAGAGAGAATCGTAGTTATCAGCGTAAGAATACAGAACGTGTGAAGAAAGATTACAGTCAATATACCAAACAACGCCCTGAGAAGGAAATGATATTTGGTATCAGGGCTGTGATAGAAGCAGTTCAGGCCGGAAAAGATATAGAGAAAGTGTTAATTCGCCGAGATTTGGGCGGTGATTTGGCGAAAGAGTTGTATGATTGTTTAAGGGGTAGTACGATTCCTGTGCAACGTGTGCCCATTGAAAAGTTGAATCGTACTACGCAAAAGAATCATCAGGGTGTGATAGGGTATATATCTCCTATTACTTTTCAACGTGTTACGGATTTGATACCAACGATTTATGAATCAGGCAGGAGTCCTCTTTTTGTGATTCTGGATGGTGTGACAGATGTTAGAAATTTTGGTGCTATTGCTCGTACGTGTGAATGTGCAGGTGTGGATGCTTTGATAATTCCACATAAGGGTGGGGCGGCTATTAATGCAGATGCGATTAAGACTTCTGCTGGTGCGCTTCATACTTTGCCTGTGTGTAGAGAGGAGGATTTGGAGGAAACTGTTCGATATTTGAAGGATTCCGGAATACAGGTGGTGGCTGCTACAGAAAAGACAGATAATGATTATACGGAAGTGGATATGACTGAGCCTGTTGCTATTATCATGGGAGCAGAAGACATTGGTGTTTCGCCCGAATTATTGGCTCTTTGTACTCACAAGGTGCGTATTCCTATGACGGGTAGGATTGCTTCGCTGAATGTGTCTGTGGCTGCAGGTGTTATGATTTATGAGGGGATAAGACAGAGAGGGTAGATGTAGATATAGCCCTTGAGTGTATCAATTGTATTGGCGAGTATAATCGTATTGAATGAATGATATAAGAACTGCGCTACATGAGATTGTGTAGCGCAGTTCTTATTTTTGTTTGGTTGATTTTCATCCTTTTAATCTTTGCCAGAAGGATTTTTTAGTTTGTGGTTCTTGGATGGTGTTGGATGGTGGTGTCCAACATTTTCCTGTAATTACCATTTGGTAAATTACTCCCCAGTCGGGTAGTCCACCCAGATTTCTGTCGTCAATCCATAGGTCAACGTTTGCTAATTTTCTTGAGCACCCGTGTTCTATTAGTTCTTCCGGATAGCTTTTGTTGACTGCATAAAATTCCAATCCTCGTGTGCGACAAAATTCTATTGCTTCTTCTAATTCTTTTCCTTCTCTAACTGTCCATAATATGAGTTGGTGGTTTCCTTCTTGTTGGATTTTTTTCAGTGTGTCAATAGCGAAGGGAATTTCTTTTCCGATTCGTGGGTATTCGTGGGTAACAATAGTGCCATCAAAATCAACTGCGATAATCATAACTGATAGTGGTGTTTATGTGTTTATTGATTGTCTTTCTTGTTTTCTGTCCATGATAGTTCATAGGCGATTCTTTCTTCAGTTGGTTTGCAGAAATAAATTCCAATAGCCGCAATTCCAGCACAGAATATGAGTGATTGTTGTCGGAGAATATAGAAGAAGAGAATACTTACAGCGAATCCGATAGCTATACATACTAATCGTATAATACTATATATAAGGTATTTGTGTTCTTTTTGTTTAGGGGACTCGTTATTGAGACGTTTTAGCATGCGATTGTGTAGGCCTAATCCTCCGGGCACAGACAACATGATGTAAAGTATGATGATGTAGGAGATGGCTATCCCGCCGGTGCTTTGTGCATCTATGATCCAACCCCAGTTGCGTGCTCCTAAAAAGCCAATTATGGCAGCGATTACACCAACTGTAATGCTTGCGTAGTATACGATGTTAAGTTTTGTTTTAATTGTCATAATAATATCATTAGTTTAGTTTGTATTTATGCTTCAAAGGCGATGCGATTGACAATGGAGCGTCCGAGTGTTACTTCATCAGTATATTCCAGGTCATTTCCAATAGCAACTCCTCTTGCTATGGTAGTGATTTTGGTGGAGTAGGGTTTTAGTCTTTTTGAGATGTAGAATGCAGTGGTGTCACCTTCCATAGTAGTAGGCAGTGCCATGATTACTTCGTCTATTTGTTGCTTTTCTACTCGTTCTATGAGTGATGTAATTTCCAGCTCAGAAGGTCCTATTCCATCCATAGGGGAAATGACTCCTCCAAGTACATGGTATAATCCGTTGTATTGATGAGTGTTTTCTATCGCCATCACATCTTTAATATTTTCAACGACACATATGAGTGATGTGTTGCGTTGTGGTGATGCGCAAATTTCACATGTTTCAGTATCTGATAGGTTGTGACATATTTTGCAGTAATGTACTTCGTTTTTCAGGCGTATTAAGGTGTTGCCAAAACATTCTACTTCTTGTTTTTCTTGTCGAAGTAGGTGTAGCACTAAACGTAATGCTGTCTTTTTCCCGATTCCGGGTAGTTTTGCAAACTCGTTTACTGCATTTTCTAATAATACGGATGAAAAATTTGCCATGTTCTCTTTATTATAAAACCCCCGATGTGTTATTCTTCTCCCATTCCATCTTCGTCTCCGGTTGCCATGCTTTCTCTCATGGGTCGTTTTTTAGGTTTCATGTTACCGAAGTTGTATGTTAATGTTAGTCCTATGCTCCGTCCATGCCATTGGTTTTCAGAGTATTCATAGAAGTTGTCACTCCATCTTTCCGATTTTCTTCCCCTTGAGTTTAATATGTCACGTGCCATTAGATTTAGACTTAGTTGGTTGTCTAAGAATGATGCCCGTAGTCCTAAGTCAATGGCATAGCTATGTGTGGTTTTTCCTTGTGCAATCAGTCTTGGTGATGAATATCTTCCTGTGATTTGTCCGGATAAGTTCTTTAGGAACATGAATGACGCATTTAATCTTGCAGACCATGTAAAGTTGTTTTGCTGTGGGATGAATACTGTGGCTTTTTCAAAACTATATGTGGCAGAATCCATCCGGCTATAATATGCATTGATGGATGTGGTGAGTTGGAGTAGGTTTCCCCATAGTCGGTTTTTACCAACGACTTCAAGTCCAACATTTTGTGATTTTGATACGTTGACAAAGGTGTTTTCCATTTGTCCGTTTGTGACGTAACGAATGTTTTGTATTACTTGGTCTGTGAAACGATAGAAAAGTCCGGCAGATATTGTGTGACGTTCCCAATTTTTCAAGTAGTTGAGTTCTAAGGCAGAAGAGAATTGAGGTGATAGATTGGGATTTCCATAGAATATATTTGTAGAGTCGGACATGTTTCGGAATGGATTTATTTGTCTTCCTCTGACACGGTCAACTCGACGTGTGTAGTTAAGTTGTAGTTCGTGGTTTTTGGGGAAAGAGTATGAAATATAGGCACTTGGGAATAGTTCAAAGTAAGACTTTGGTTCATTTTTCTTACCATTGGTCTCTGTGTGTCTTAGCATGTATTCTCCTCTTAATCCCACTTGTAGGCTTAATCTTTCCCAAAAACGATTTCCGTATGTGGCATATAGGGCGTGTATTTGTTCGTTGTAGTCAAAATGATTGTAGAAATCTTTTAATGGTTGTTGTGTGATTAAATTAGTGGCTTCTGCTATGTTGAGCCTATTTCTAATGGATGTTTGCCATCCTACTTCCAATCTACTGTTTGGTGTGAAATTGTTTGTATAGTATGCTTTGATAGTCCATCTGCTATTATCATTTTGGCTGAATTGTTCTTCCCAACTCAATGTGTCGGTATTGACTGTGTTTTGGAATATTGATGTGTTGGCAGATTTGTGTGATGCATAACTAACACTGGCCATTAAGTTTTGTTTTGCAGTGAAGTTTACTCTATAGTCTAATGTAATGTCAAAACCAGGTCGCTTTCCAGTACCATCTTCGTTACGGTCATATGAACGTAGAAGTGTATTTGTCACGCAATCAGTGAGTTCATAATGTCTGGCAGATTGATTCCCATTTTTATTGAACATACCAAATCCAGATAACCCTATAGTGCTTTTTTCAGTAATACGTACATCAATTCCAGCTCTCAAGAAGAGTCCATCACCTCCGTGTTCGTTAAATCCTTTTTGATATAGGCGTGTAGTGTCAGTTCCCATGTAGTCGTATCTGTCGCTTAGATTACCCCCTCTACCTGAGAAATGTCTATAACCAATGTTCAAATATGAATCTACGCGTCCTTGACTATAGTTGATGTTTCCACTGACATTGTATCCCAACTTTCCTCCCGTGGGGTAGTTGACGCCTGCAGCCACACTTCCATAATAGCCAGCTTTACGATTTTTTTTCATAACAATGTTGATGATTCCTGAAGTACCTTCCGGGTCGTATTTTGCAGAGGGGTTTGTGATTACTTCTATTTCTTTGATGCTTTCAGCCGGTAGTTGTTGTAGAATTTGTGCACGATTTTCTGCTGTGAGTCCAGATGGTTTTCCATTAATCCAAACTTCAACGCTTTCACTATTTCGTAATGAAACGTTTCCTTCTCCATCAACGTCAATAGAAGGAATGTTTTGCAGAATGTCTGTTGCTACGCCTCCAGCAGAAGCTATGTTTTGGTCAACAGAGAATATTTTTTTATCGAGTTCGAATCGCATGTTGCTACCTTGTGCAACAACTTCTACTTCTTGTAGTTGTTGATTGTCCTCTTGTAGGTAGATTTTTCCCAAATTGATGGATTGGTTTGTTATGGTAATGTTTTTTTCTATTTCTTGATATCCAATGAAACTAAATCTTAGTGTGTATTGTCCCTTTGGCAACGAGATGTTAAATGTTCCCTTTTCGTCGGTAGATGTTCCATTGACAGGAACTGTTTTTCCTTTGATGTATGATGAAACATTAACAAAGTCTAAACTCTGTAATGTGCGTGAATCATATACTTTACCAGTGATTGTGTATTGTGCGTGTGTAATCACTGATGTGAGTAAGAGGAGTAGGGTGAGTATTTTTTTCATGCTTGGGTCTATTGTGTCAGCTTGTTTTTATTTTGCAGAGATGAGTGCGATAATACCTAATTTATAAGAGTTTAATCCAAAGCCAACAATACTTCCTTTGCATACGGGTGCTATATATGACTGATGTCTATAGGCTTCTCTGGCGTGCACATTGCTGATATGGATTTCTACTACCGGCACTTGAATGGCTTTGATTGCATCAGCTATGGCAATTGAGGTGTGTGTGTATGCGCCTGCATTGAGTAGAATTCCATCTATAGTAAATCCAACTTCATGAAGTTTGTCAATGATTTCTCCTTCATGGTTGGTTTGCATATAATCAATAGCTATCTCTTGAAATTCATTACGTAAGTCTTTGAGATAGTTGTCAAATGTTGTATTTCCATAAATAGACGGTTCTCTTGTTCCTAAAAGGTTGAGATTGGGTCCATTGATAATGAGTATATGTTTCATGTGGTAGCGTTATTTTTGTCTTTAATATGATTTTTTATTGCTATTATGAGGATGTAGCATGAGGGAAGTAAGCAAATACCGTTTGTTAGCCACATAGGTATTGAATTTGTCAGTACCCCATACGTAAACCAGAGCAGGACTCCCATTGTTAAAATGGAGAACATGGTTATAGATATGCTATGTGTATCTTTTGTCTGGTACACTTTGTATGCTTGAGGGAATTGTGCTATGGCCATGCATGTACCAGCCATATATCCTACAATTTCTATAAGAATGTCCATATTATACATTTTTTATTGAAAATCCGGTAATGATAAAGCTTCGCCTACTAAATAGTTACTTCCACCGATGAATAGCATATCATTGTGTTGCATTTTTTGATAGGCAGCTTTTATGGCTGTCTCTATATTTGTATATATTTCGCCATGTAGATTGTGGTTGGCAGCGATTTGTTGCAGTTCAGAGGCGGGTAGTGCTCGTGGAGTTTGTGCTTGTGTGAAATAGTATGTTGCATTTTTGGGCAACATGGCAATGGCTGCGTTTATGTCTTTGTCTTTTACCATTCCAAATACAATATGTACTTGCCCTTTTTTGTATGTGGCTAATTGTTTTCCTACATATTGTAGTCCATGTGCATTGTGTCCGGTGTCGCAGATGGTGAGTGGTTTTTCTTTAAGTGTTTCCCATCTTCCTCGTAATCCTGTTAGTGTACAAACTTGTTTGAATCCTTTGCGAATACTCTCATCTGTAATATTATATCCTTGTTCGCGTAAAATATAAAGCGCCTGATATGCTGTGTTTTTGTTTTTTTGTTGATAACATCCCGTTAGTTGACATTTCCATTTAGTGATGTCATTTGCATGCTGGTCAGCAAATACAAGTGGGGAATTTGTTTGTTGTGCTTTTTGGATGAAGACCGGGGTGGTCTCAGTTAAACTTTCCCCAATCACCACCGGAATTCCTTGTTTGATAATCCCTGCTTTTTCTGCGGCTATAGTTGCTAAGTTGTTTCCTAAGAACTCAGTGTGATCCAATCCGATGTTTGTAATGACGCAGAGGTCAGGATTAATCACATTGGTACAGTCTAATCGTCCTCCTAAACCAACTTCTATAACGCAGATGTCTGCGTTTTGATTTAGAAAGTAGGTTGCCGCTATTGCGAATGTTGTTTCAAAGAAGGATGGTTTTACCTCTTCTAACACTTTTTTGTGTTTTTCCACGAAGTCTATTACGCTTTGCTGGTCAATAGGTGTTCCATTTATTCATATTCTCTCTCTAAAGTCAACTAAGTGGGGTGATGTGAAGAGTGCGGTTTTATACCCCGCTTCTTGTAGTGTTGCCGCAATGAGGTGTGATGTGGAACCTTTTCCATTTGTTCCTGCAATATGAATGCATTTGAGTTGTTTATGTGGATTTCCTACCGCTTCAAGTAATCTATAGACATTGTCAAAGCCGGGCTTATATGCCGCGGCTCCAACAAGATGAAATGCCGGTTGAGAGGCAAATAGATAGTTGAGTGTTTCTTGATAGGTCATTTCTGCTTATTTCGGATAGCGTGTATTATCAAATAAATTCCCCATAGGATGAATGGGATACTTAATATTTGTCCCATGTTGAGTAGCATATTTGATTCAAATGCTTCTTGGTTGAATTTAATAAATTCCAATATGAAGCGTGTTCCGAATATGCCTATCAAGAAGACACCGAATATAAGTCCAGTTTGTTTGTATGCTTCTTTTTTCCAGTACATCCACCAAATAATTATAAATGTTATGAGGCAATAGAGCATTTCATATATTTGTGTAGGATGGCATGGGGTTGTTTCTCCATTTCTTTCAAAGATAAATCCCCAAGGTAGTGTAGTGTAGTTGCCATATATCTCGCTATTCATTAAATTTCCCAAGCGAATACATGCTCCACATAGACACACACCTATTACTAATCTGTCAAAAATCCAGATATATCCTTTTTTAAACTTTTTGTTTAGGAAATATCCAGCAGTGAGCAGTCCGATAGCTCCTCCATGACTTGCTAATCCTCCTTGCCAAATGTAGAGTAGTTCCCATGGTCTGACAAGATAGGGGTTACCATATTTAAAGGTTATGCCTAAAACTTTAACCGGTTCGGGTAATAAGTGCCATTCATAGAATAGGCAATGTCCTAATCTTGCTCCTACAATGACTCCAATTACCATGTACATGAATAATTTATCAGTCCAATCTTCCGGTAGGTTTTCGTGTTTGTATAGTTTGATTTGTGTCCAATAAGCCAACCATATTCCTAATGCCCACAATATGCCGTACCATCTCACACTGAGTGGTCCTAATGTGAATGCAACGGGGTCTATATTCCATGTAATAAAGTTTAGTATCATGTGTGTGTGCTTGCGGGGTTATTTACCATGACAGTTTTTGTATTTCAATCCACTTCCGCAAGGGCATGGGTCATTACGTCCTACTTTCTTTTCAGCTCTATATGGTTCCGGGCGTTGTAGTTCACGTGTATCTTGCTTAGTGGGGTCGTTGCTTATTCCGCTGTCTTTTTGTGTGCGGTAGCGACTCATGTCCATGCGACGTGCTTCTTGTGCTTGTTTGACCTGATCTGGTTCTCTCATCGGTATTTGACCTCTCATTAGTATGGCAATGACTTTTCTATTGACATTGTCAATCATATTTTTGAAGAGATTAAACGATTCCAATTTGTAGATTAAGAGCGGGTCTTTTTGTTCGTAGCTTGCGTTTTGAACCGATTGTCTCAGTTCGTCTAATTGTCTCAAATGTTCTTTCCATTCATCGTCAATCACATAGAGTAGTGCAAATTTTTCAAATGATTTGACTACTTCTTTTGATTGTGATTCATAAGCGTCTTTTAGATTGGCTGTGATGTTAAATACCCGTTTTCCATCAGTGACCGGTATTACAATGTTTTGATATTGTTCGCCTTTGGTTTCATAAACTTGTTTTATGATTGGATTAGCAATGTCTGCCATTTTGTCCATCTTTCGTTTGAATGCGTTGATGGCTGCTTCCATGACTTGGTCTACTAGTGTTTGTTCTTTAGACGCCTTGAATGTTTCTTCATCGAATGGTGCGTCCATGGCAAACACTTTAAGCAGTTCGTTATTGAGTCCTTCATAGTCTAATACGTCTCGCATTTCACCAACTATAGTTTCAGCAGTGTCGTAAATCATATTTGTGATGTCCACTCCGATTCTTTCTCCCATGAGTGCATGTCTTCGTTTTGCGTAGACAACGTTACGTTGTGCATTCATTACGTCATCATATTCCAATAGGCGTTTACGTATTCCGAAGTTGTTTTCTTCCACTTTCTTTTGTGCACGTTCTATTGAGTTGGAGATCATGTTGTGTTCCAGGACTTCACCTTCTTCGTATCCCATTCGGTCCATTAGTTTAGAGATACGGTCGGAACCAAATAGACGCATTAGGTCATCTTCCAAAGAGACATAGAAAACAGAGGATCCCGGGTCGCCTTGACGTCCAGAACGTCCTCGTAACTGTCGGTCAACGCGACGGCTTTCGTGTCTTTCGGTACCGATGATGGCCAAACCTCCCGCTTCTTTTACTTCTTTTGTGAGTTTGATGTCTGTACCACGTCCAGCCATGTTAGTGGCTATGGTGACTGTCCCTTGACGTCCAGCTTCCGCAACTATTTCTGCTTCTCGTTGGTGTAATTTCGCATTTAATACGTTGTGTTTTATTTTTCGTATTGTCAGCATGCGACTTAACAATTCGGATATTTCCACAGATGTAGTACCTACCAAAACCGGTCTTCCTGCGTTAACTAATGTAACGATTTCGTCTATGACAGCATTGTATTTCTCACGTTTTGTTTTATATACGCGGTCGTTCATGTCTATGCGTGCAATAGGACGGTTTGTAGGAATTACGACCACATCGAGTTTGTATATATCCCAAAATTCTCCGGCTTCTGTTTCTGCAGTACCTGTCATACCTGAGAGTTTGTGGTACATACGGAAATAGTTTTGCAGTGTGATTGTTGCGAATGTTTGTGTTGCCGCTTCTACTTTTACGTGTTCTTTAGCTTCTATGGCTTGGTGTAGTCCGTCGGAGTATCGACGTCCTTCCATGATACGTCCAGTTTGTTCGTCAACGATTTTGACTTTATTGTCAATTACGACGTATTCTACATCTTTTTCAAACAGTGTATATGCTTTGAGCAATTGGTTGATTGTGTGTACTCGTTCAGACTTGATAGAGTAGTTCTGTAGTGCTTCATCTTTGAGGTGTTGACGTTCTTCAGCAGAGATGGTTGTATTTTTCTCCAATTCTGCTATTTCAGAACCCACATCCGGCAAGACGAAGAAGTCAGGGTCTTCAGAATTGCTTGTCAGTGCATCAATACCTTTATCAGTTAATTCTATAGAGTTGTGTTTTTCGTCAATTACAAAGAAGAGTGGGTCGGTTGCGATGTGCATGTTTTTGTTGTTTTCCTGCATGTAAAACTCTTCCGTTTTTTGCAGTTGCACTTTCACACCTTGTTCACTTAAGAACTTAATCAGTGCTTTGTTTTTAGGCAATGCTTTGTAAGAACGGAACAATGCTAATGCTCCTTCTTCTTGTTCAGCTTTGTCGGCAGAATTAATTTTTGCTCTTGCTTCAGCCAATAATTTCGTTGCCATGAGTGTTTGTTCTTTCACTAAACGTTCCACTCTTGGTTTATAGTCGTCAAATAGTTGGTCTTCTCCTTTTGGTACCGGTCCAGAGATGATTAATGGTGTACGTGCGTCGTCAATTAAGACAGAGTCAACTTCATCGACAATGGCATAGTTATGTTTGCGTTGTACAAGGTCGAGAGGTGATGTTGCCATGTTGTCGCGCAAGTAGTCAAAGCCAAATTCGTTGTTAGTACCAAATGTGATGTCTGCAGCATAGGCTTTTCGTCTTTCGTCGGAGTTAGGTTTGTGTTTGTCAATACAGTCCACACTGAGCCCGTGAAACATGTATAGTGGTCCCATCCATTCAGAGTCACGTTTAGCCAAGTAGTCGTTTACGGTTACAACGTGTACACCGTTGTGTGTGAGTGCATTTAGGAAGACGGGTAGGGTAGCTACTAATGTTTTACCTTCTCCAGTGGCCATTTCTGAAATTTTTCCTTGATGTAACACAATACCTCCGATTAACTGTACGTCATAGTGTATCATGTCCCATGTAATTTCATTTCCTCCAGCTACCCAATGATTATAGTAGATAGCTTTTTCGCCTTCAATTTCCACAAAGTCGTGTGTTGTAGCCAATTCTCTATCAAAGTCGTTTGCGGTTACTTCTACTGTTTCAGAGTTTGCAAATCTACGTGCAGTGTCTTTTACAATAGCGAAGACTTCAGGAAGTACATCCAACAACACTTTTTCATATTTGTCAGCAATGTTTTTCTCGAGTTTATCTACTTCTGTGTAAATTTCTTCTCTTTGGTCAATAGGGGTATTTTCCACAGAGTCTTTTAACTCGATGATGCGTTTCTTTTCTTCCGCTACGTAGTCAGCAATTCGACGTTTTATAGCATCTGTTTTTTCACGTAGTTGGTCATTGCTAAGTTTTTCTATTTCAGGATATACAGCTTTTATTTTATCCACATACGGCATTATTTCTTTTAGGTCACGTTGTGACTTATTGCCGAATAATTTACTCAAAAAATCATTAAATCCCATGATGTTTCCTACTGAATCATTTATATTAAATATTTATTCTGCAAAGATAGTGAAAGGTGAGCGAAGAAGCAAGAATTCTCGTTTCTATCTTAATCTTATATAGCCCCTATCAGTTTCCTATTTTAATCCTATCTAATGGTAACGGTATGGTAACGATATGGTAACGGTGATAGTTACTGTGTGTGAAGAAGATAACAGATTCTATCTTCATGAGGTAATAGAACAAAAAGAACTTTCAAACAAGGTTCTAATACCTGTTCAGAGACAGTCGCAACGCCCCAAAGCCATTGCAAGTATACTACAAAATATTATATCAGTAGAAGAATCTTTAAAAGATGTGTTAGGTGAAAGGTATAACAGAGTGGGGGATGAGTAAGTTTATTTTTGTTGATTTTTTTTCCACCAAGTAATAGCTGTTTCTAAATCTTCCGGTGTGTCAATTCCTATTGTGGATACATTTGTTTCGGCAATGCGAATGTGATAACCATTTTCTATCCATCGCAATTGTTCCAAACTTTCAGCTTTTTCAAGTTGTCCTTGCGGTAAATGTGTCAATTCTCCCAGTACGTCTGCACGATAGGCATACATGCCAATATGGAGATAGTAAGAGAAATTTTGTAACCATTTATCATGTTCAACTCCTCTTAAATAAGGGATTATACTACGGCTGAAATAGAGTGCTTCACCTGTTATTTTCGACCATACAACTTTTACCTTGTTTGGATCAAATACAGCATCAAAAGAGGTGTGTTCATCAACACGCCTACACAGGGTTGCAATTTCAACAGAAGAACTGTCAAAGCATTGTTTAAGTGTTTCAATTTGAACGGGTTGAATAAATGGTTCATCTCCTTGAATGTTTATAATAATATCTGCATCAGACCCGGACAAACCATAGGCTTCATAGCATCGATCTGTGCCGCTACGATGATGTGAACCAGTCATAACAGCTTTACCTCCGTGAGCATAAACTACATCGTAAATGCGTTTGTCATCAGTGGCGACATAGACTTCGTCAAGTACTTTAATTGCTTGTTCGTAAACACGTACGACCATTGGTTTTCCACATATATCTACCAAGGGTTTTCCTTCAAAGCGAGAACTGCCATAACGGGCAGGAATAATTCCTACAAATTTCATAAAAGATATCTTTTAAGTACTTGAATAGCTATTTATTTGCGTAGTAAATGTGATTTTTTATTTACACGTCAAATTTAGTACATTATATCGAGTTGGACAAATTATGTGTGTTTCAGCCAATTTCCGTCTTATTTTTCCCCATTCACTTTTTCTTTATAATTGATATTATGTCAAATAGAAAATATAGGAATAGCTTTTAGCTTGATAATTCTCTCCTATATGTTGTAGTGTTGAGGATTGAGGATTGAAATTTGCCTTAGAGTATAATAGAATGTAATTTATTGTAATTTAATGTAACGCAAATAATCATATCGTAACGAAACGTAAAGAGAGGATTTTATGATGTTGTATATTTGCTGCGTTAAAGTTAGGTTATAATTTATTTAGTAATTTCTTCAAAAGTGTTATCAGAATAAAATACAATTATGCGGCTAATAGTTCTGTGAACAACTGCAGGTATATCTTCTTCTGGATATTCTACACTTTGCGTTTCTTTATTTTCGGGAATATCATTAGTTGAAGTGTTAATAGTTTCATCTAAATCAAATAAAGTTCCCATTACGTGAGAATGCGATATTTGGCGACGCATTGGCTCTTGACCAAATATAAGCCAATCTGGACTAATGTAAGGAAAGCGTTGCAAAATTCTTTTCATCACATCAAGACTTGGATTATTTCTACCACTCATGATGTGTGATAATGTAGAAGTTTGAATATTGATAGCATTTGCAAATTGTGATAATGTCATTCCTTCGTGACTAATGATTGTCTCTATACGTTCTTTTTCGGTCATATTTCAATGGATTTGTTTGTTTACAAAAGTAATAAAACTATTTCACACTTGCAAATTGCCTGATGTTTACAGGTATCAAGTAAATGCTTTATAAATGTAAATTATATAATACACAAAAGTAAAGATGGTAAGAATGTGGATTTGAATAGGTGTTCTTGTAGACTCTATATTTTTGTGAATAATCTTTAATAATTAGTATTATCAGCTTGTAGATAGTATGGATGTATATAAGCTTATTGTAATGTCCTGAAATAATAATATAAGGTAGAATATGTGGCTATTAAGTTGCATGGTTGGTAGATGATTCATATAGGAAAATAAGGTCAAATGCCGATCAATTTAGGTTCTTCAGTATTATTCCTTTAAGAATGTAGAGTATTTAACTCAAATTCAATTAAATAGGCATATATTTGAATAATTGATAAAGCAAAAATTCAGAAATGCTACCCTACTCTATGAGTTTTTGTAAATTCATTATAGAAATGTTTGTTAAGTTGTTGATTTATTGGTATATAAATATGCATATTCAGTGATATGCATATTTATTGAGGTATAAAAGGTGAGATTGGCAGATGTAAAAATACCCTATTTGTGCATGCTTTAAAAATGTAAAGTGGGTTATGTTTTACTTTTGTGGCGTAATACAAATGTGTATTATTTGAAGTTTGATTTAGTTTTACATTTGTATAAACAAGTAGTAATTTACAAAAGTAAAAACAGCAATTAGTTTAAGAAAAATAAGAATGTGATATTTTGTAATAATTCTTACCCTACTCCCAAATATGCGATTCTCAATAAATGGAAAGTATGTGTATAATAATAATGAGAAGAATGATTGAGTGTAGAAATTATGTTCACTATTCAGAACAGAATTGAATAAATTATTTACATCCCTACCCACTTTAGCGGGTGAGCACCCAAAAGTATTTATGGGTAGCTAGAATCTTATTTGTGTTTA